>JAJRQR010000180.1 GCA_024280145.1 Bacteroidota bacterium | reverse complement strand
TAAAGAATATCCTAGTGATTTGGACTTATTTGAAGAGGGAAGAGTTGAGTTTCCACCTTCAAATAATTTTTCACCAATAATAAAATACCATGACAAAAGATATGCAGGAAAACGTAATCCAAACGAAATTTCTTATTTATTAATTTGTGCTGAAAGAAAATGGGTTGATATGTGGGGTGATTCCCAAACTGATTACCAAATTATTCGATTAGGAGAACACTCAAATGACGGGTATTTTTACTTTTATCCCTGGGGCAATAGTAGAGAAGGATTTGAACAAGAAATCTCTATAATTAAAAATAATAATGATTTAGAGTTTGGTTTTGCTCCACCTCTTTCAAATACAATTACAAATGAGATTCCAAATCCAACAACAGAATACGAACCCGAAAGCGAAGAAGATTCCGGCCTTTGGGAAGTAGTTATAGGAGCCGCTGCATTAGGAGCCGCAATAGTTGCTATTAGAAAACGTCTAAAAAAATCTAAGAAGAAAAAAGGAGAAAAAGAAAAGTTTAAATACATTCTTCAATTGGGTGACGAAAGTTTTAAACTAGTTGAAAACGAAGCACAATTTCTTTACATTCAAGCTTGGAAAATTACCGAAAAAGGAAAGTTTCCAACCAATGCAAGTATTAAAATTCAAAATTCAGAAAAAGCATTGAACGTGATGCCTTTTACAGGTGTTGGCAGGCTTAAAAGTAAATTATTGCTCAAGGGTAAACCATCTAGTGAGGAATTTACAATTGCGGTTAATGCAAGTATTGGAAACAAATCAATTCAAAAAATAGTTAGAATAAAAACGGGAGGAGAAAACAAAATCATTATTAATACATTTCCAAACGATACCCGAAATTTACGTCCAAATATAGATCAAACACTTACTTGTTATGCTCAAGTAGTTGATGCAAATAATAAACCGTTAGATAATTTAACCAAAAAAATTAAATTTGATCCCTCTCAATCTAAATGGATTGATCTATCAGACCCTATTCTTGATGATGGGTGGATCGCAATTAATGTAGGTGCTTCAGATCCAGATGGAGATTATGATATAACTCATCCTCCAAAATCTGTAATCTTAGGTATTACTATGGAAGATGTTAAAAAAGACACTCCAATTCTTCAGAATAATCTAGAAATTCAGCTTTTGGATTGTATGTTAGAAACCAATCTAGAGGATATCACTTTTCCTGTTTCCAATGAAAAAACTGAAGTAATATGTAAAGCATTTATCGAAAATTGTGATGGTGAAACTCCTTGGAAATTCAAGGCAATCTATATGAAAGATTTTGAAACTCCTGATAGCAACCCATTAACGGAGGTAGCAATTGAAGAGGTTTCAAAAACAAAAGTCAATATCACTTTAACAGGGCCCATCGTTGAACCAAAAAAAGGAGAAAAATTTCTGCGGAAGCTATTTGTAATTTCAGCACAACAGAAAGACGAAAAACCTTTAGAAAGACACATTTACATTATGGTTTCAAAAGAAGGTCTTTTTATTGAAAAAGGAGTAACTAAGAATAATGAGGTAGCCTTTTTAGCCAAAGGAGATTTTAAAAAAGAAATAGAATTTTCTATGAACAGTTACAACCCTGAGACAGATCAAATGAAAGTTGACAAAGAGGCTTTAAAAAATTTGACATTTGAATTAGTAAGTGACGATAAAATTCAAAAAAACATTGCAAAAGTTGTAGAACCATCATTCTATTTTGAAAAATTTATAACCACAATGCATCATGGATATTACAGATTGGAAGTTCCAAATAAATTTCCTGGTTATGGTGATATCTACGATCTTAATTATCGGGTAACAGCACCCGTTCCAAAAACAGAAAATCCTAAAGCTTTTGAACAATTTATAACACTAACAGTTCAATCCTATGGTATGGGTGATAAATTCCCCGCCTGGGAAAAAGCTTATAAAGATTGTAAGACCACGATCTATGATTTTTTTAAAGATTCCGAAGAGAGAAAGAAACTGCTCAATATGCTGGAGAAAAACAAGCATAAGTTTGATATTGAAGGAATGGTTGCTTTCCGAAAAAAGATATGGATGATTGCCCATGACCTTATGATAAATGAAGCAGAAAGCTATATCTCTGAAGCAAATTCTTATGATGCCATTATTGATACTTTGGAATGGGTTGTATGGATGGGCGACCTTGCTTGTCAAGTAGTTCTATCTACTTATATGGGACCATTTGCGGCATTTGGCACAAGTACTTTTAAAGAAATAGCTCTTACAGGATATGCTATGGTTATTGAAGAAAAATCGGTAGATGAATTTATTGACGCTCAAATAGCAAGTTTCAAAGAAGTACTATTTAGTGTTGCCAAAGGAAGTATGATTAATACCCGAAACATTCAAAAAATCTATAAAGGAAATAAGATTAAAGTCTGGGCGATTTTTACAGTGGCAACATTTGCTATTGCCTATAAAAGAACTGGATCCATTCCAGAAGCAGCAAAAATGACAGCAAGACAACTTAGAGATGAAGCTATTATTACCTTCTTAAATGGTCAAGTTAAAAAAGGACAAGTTAGATTAAAAGCTAAAGAAACTAGCGAAAAAAAATCCATAGATAAAAATAAACCAAAGGGGAAATCTTTAACCAAAGGTAAAAATGACTACGAAAGCGCTAAAGGCGATCCAGACTTAAGTGGTTATACGGAACGTAGTAGGGTTGCAATCCAAAAAATTGCCAATAAAAATAAGGTTCAGATTATTACAAGACCTACCAATGCTGCTGCCAAGAGACTTTTAAAGTCTGGGCAAGCCGTTCCAAAAAAACAATTTGTAAAAAACAAAACCATCAATGACTTAGATACTTATTTAGGGGCTTCCAAAAAAAATATTGGTAAAGTTGGAACTTTTAAACCAAAACTAAATAAAGCACAGTTAAAAACCATGCCAAAAGAGCATGTTAAAGCAATAGTTAAACGCTACAAACAAAGAAGAAGAGAGTGGACTAACCAAGCAGAACATATAAAATCTTCTATAAAAAAAGGAGAAATAATTGTAAAAGACGGGCTTATTTTTGACGAAAAGTCTGGAAAACCTTTTACTGGAGATATTGATATTTTTGATATAAGAGGGCCTAATGGAGAAAAAATATCTAAAGCTATGTACAAGAAGGTCGTTAAAGAATTGGTAGATTCTGGTGCAACCAATGTAGAACATGGCGCACATTTATGGTGGGAACGATGGAAAGGAAGTAATGTTAAAGACATACGAACAGCAGAAGGAATATTTGATTCTATAGCAGGAGGGCATTCTAAAGGAGGGGAAGCCTTGGTGAAATTTGGAAGCAGTTCTAATATTAATGCGAAACCGAAAAGTATATTCTATAAAGGAAGAACAGATGTTAAAAACTTATAAACCGTAAAAACTGTAGCCAATTATGAAAATCAATAGTTTTCCAAAAAAAGGAAGAGACAAACTTGTTTCAACAATCTTTCAACTCAGAAAAAAATTGGAGCAAGTATCTATTGACATGGAAGATAATTCCGAGGATGAAGGTGTTCTAAAGTTTTTGGTTGACAAATGGGGCAAAACATCTGACGCACTTGAAGAAGTTGAAAATGAATATACACAAGGCTTACCAGTAATAACGACATCGCGTTGTCCTTTTTCTGATAAGCCTTTTAGCCTATCAATTGACACTTTTGGGTTAAACGGTCCTTGGTGGGATTTCGAACAACCAGTACGAGCGTTCGAAGATGAGACCAATACCTTTTTTGCATTAACAGGAAGTGTAAAAATCACTGATGAACCTCCAGAAGCCCCGTTTTCAATAAAATCCGGACCAGCTGTACCTTGGGTTTCACCAAGACTTTTAAATGATGAAAATATTATTGCGGTTTTGTCGCACCTAAAAATTGGAGATAATGATGCCTATCCAATCGTTTATTATTCAAAAGATAAATCAGTAGAAATAGAACGAATAAATACTTGGGGAACTGATGAATATTTGGCTGAAGATACAGAAGGTTTTGCAATATTAGGAAGCACTTATGATGACGAGGAGGAATATGATTTTAATATCGCTCCATGGATTGAAAACGGAAAACTTAAATGGATTGATAAAGATGATAAAACTTTAAAATTAAGAAGCTCCATAGAAGATTGTCCGTTTTTGAATATTTCAGGATACCAATATCCTGTAATTATTCAAAATGGTACTATCACTAATTGTATGATGACATTAGAATATGATGAGGAGGAAGTTTCCGAGAAAAAAATCAAAAATATTTCTACTAAATTTTGTATCAATTGTGGTAATCCTATAACTATGGAAATGAAATTTTGTGCTAATTGTGGAACTAAACTAACTAAAATTTAAACTATGCCTTTTTGTGTTAATTGCGGAAACGACCTGAAAAACGAAAGTGCTTTTTGCCCAAATTGTGGGCAAAAAACAAAAAAACCAAAAATGGATAAAGGGATTGTGAAAGGTTTGAAAGATGGCGTTTCTAATAAGTTGAAAAATAAAGTAGAAGAAACAATACACCCAAAATCTACTTCAAAAAAAATGTTTTTAAACAGCAAAAAATACCTGCGAATTCCAATCAAAAAACCACTAGTAAATCTAAAAAGTTAATGCTTTATTATTTCCTTCTGAGCATTATTATATACTTTTTTAGCTCGGAAAGTGAAGAAATAGCAGGAGTTTTATTTTTTTCGGGAGTAATTATTTTACTTTATTTAATTAGAATGGGCAATGAAAAACCAATTTCTATAATACTAAAAATTTTATTGGTATTACAAGGTATTCTTATGCTTTCAACAATAATTATTAGCCTTGAATTTATTGGCGATTCTTTTTCAGTAATATTAAGTATTCCAACATTAATCGCATTAATTTCATTGGCGGTTACTTTGATTATCAATGGAAACAAAACCATATAATTATGAAAAATTTACATTGTATAAGTTGTGGTTCAGAAATAGAAGTAGGTGCTAAATTTTGCACAAATTGCGGTGCTAATACTGGCGAGCCACAAGCAGGTTTTTCTCAACAATCTTCTCAAATTATAAAACAAATTAATACTAAAATTGAATTAAAAAACAATCAAACTTCAATTGTAAGAAAACTTTGGTATGCTGCAGGTTTTTTCTTACTGATTCTAATAATTGCTTTTATGGATTTAGATTCAATTCCAATTCATCCTGCAATAGCATTTATTTCCTTTTTCCTTTTATTATCATCGGTTACAATAGCATTTATGTTTAAAAAAAGAGAAGAAAAACTTCAAAAATTAATATCAGGGAGAATGCTACTTGCCGAATGGACTTTAACAAAAGAGCAAAAAAAACAATACGCAAACTTTTTGTTTAAAAATGAAATAGATAAAAACCAAATCATACTATTTTCAATTGGTTTTATTGCCATTATTGTTTTTGGTTTATTTATACTTTTTATCGATGAAGGAAAATTAGCAATGTTTTTTATCCTTTTAGGTTTGTTAGCATTTCTAACTTTATTTGCTTTTGGAGCGCCTTTTTATTATAAAATAAAAAATTCAAAAGGTGATGGAATTATATTAATCGGTTCAAAATATGCCTACATCAATGGGTATTTTCATAATTGGGATTTTCCTCTTTCAGGATTAAAAAAGATTGATATTATTGAGGAACCATTTTACGGTATACTCCTAAATTATTATTACACAGATAGGACTTTAAAACATTCTGAAGAATTAATAATTCCTTTAAATGATGAAATTGATATAAGGTTACTAGTTCAAAAACTAAAAGAATTAAATTAATTATTTATTCTAAAATAAGTGCTTTATAATTTTTTATTACCTTAGTTGATTAATCAACAAATCACTACATCATGAAAATTTTAAAGTATCTTTTAATCATCATAGCCGTGCTTCTTCTTGGAGGATGGGCTTATGTTTCTACACAACCTGACAGTTTCGATGTAAGTCGAACAAAACTTATTAAAGCACCTGCGAGTGTTATTTACAACTATGTTAACGAATTTAAAAATTGGGAACAATGGGGACCTTGGCAAGAAGAAGACCCTAGTATTGCTGTAAACTATCCAGAAAAAACAAGCGGAGAAGGAGCCTCATATACTTGGACAAGCAATGATGGACCAGGTGAAATGAAAACCCTAAAATTAGAAGAAAACAAATCTATCAACCAACAAATTACTTTTGGCGATGCTGAACCTAATGATGTCTATTGGCGTTTTGAAGAAGTAGAAGGAGGAACCAATGTTACTTGGGGAATGAAAGCTGAACAAACACCTTTTATGTTTAAAATGATTGCAGCTATTTCTGGAGGAATGGAAAATGTATTTGGGCCTATGGAAGATAAAGGATTGGAAAATATTAATACCATTATTATGGAAGAACTTCCAAATCTTACTGCAAGTACACCTAAATTTAAAGTTGGTACTATTAGCGAACAGGATATAGAAGCACAGACTTTTATAGGTTATTTTCAGCAAGTAAAAATAGAAGATTTAGCTTCGGTTTATCAAGAGTTTTTACCCAAAGCCGGAATGTATGCAATGCAAAGCAATATGAAACCTGAAGACTATACGCCAGGTACTGTTTACACTAAGTACGATGAAGAAAAAGGAACTACAGAACTTTATATTGGTTTAATGCTTCATAAGGAATACTCTCCAGCTGAAGGAATGGGAACTGTTGAAATTGCTGCAGGACCCATTGTTACTTTAACAAAACTCGGAAACTATGGCGATGGCGATATGGAAGCGCATACCAATATTGCAAATTTCTTAAAAAAGAAGAATTTGGAACAAGGAGAATTGGTTTGGGAATTATATATGAACGATCCAACAACGGTAAAACCAGAAGAAATTCAAACCGATATTTATTATCAGGTGAAGAAATAATATTCTTGTTTGGTTGAGCGCAGTCGAAACCTATTTATAGTTCTCGACTGCGCTCGAACAGACATTTTTATCGTCATTTTATTAATTAGCACCCTCTTTTTTCTATCTTCGTACAATGAAAAATCTATTGTTAGTTTTTTTAGGGGGAGGTTTAGGAAGTTCGCTAAGATATTGGATTGGAACTTACCTAAATAGTTACAAACACGGAATTCCCTACGGAACTTTTGCTGCAAATATTATTGGTAGTTTACTTATCGGAATAGTATTAGGATTAACGTTAAAACAAAACGTCCTTTCTAATAATATTGTGATGTTTATTGCAGTAGGTTTGTGTGGTGGATTTACAACTTTTTCAACCTTTGCATACGAAAATCACCTGTTTTTACGAGATGGTAATTTTATGCTTTTTGCAGGCTATACTATGCTAACTTTTATTGTTGGTTTTGCAGCTGTGTTTTTTGGTATGTGGGTAGTGAAGTTTTTTTAATATTCTCGCAAAGACGCAGAGTCGTTAAGAGTTTTTGCTAACTACTCATATATTTTATTAAAACTCAATGCTCCCCATAAACCTTTACCCCTGCTTCAATCCGTACCAATAAATCATTTTCTTCTGGAGGAATAGGACAAGAATATCGGTGGCTATAAGCACAATAGGGATTGTATGCTTTGTTGAAATCTATGACAATTGTATTCCCCTCAGGAATTAAAGCATCTATATATTTTCCACCACCATAAGATCCATCACCACTGGTTAAGTCGGTATAAGGAATAAACAAATAATTTTCATATCCTTCTTCATTTTCGTGATTGGTGCTTTGAAAAATACTCAAAACCAAATCTTTCTCATCTATAGAAAAATGTGCTTCCCCATATTTCACGTACTCTGGCAATCTTTCAGTAGAAGTCTTCATTAAAAAAGGCTTCTCATCCGGAGTTCTTATAAATCTAGCTTCTACTCTAAACTTTAAATCAATAGGATAAAATTTCAAGCCTTTAAAAGTTAATTGATCCAATGAATCTAATATCGAAGTTTTGGGATTAGAATATTCTTCGTTTAATTCCGATTGGTTTTTTTTAATGTCTTCTAAAATTTCTTTATTGGTTTGTGAAATTCCGATGCTGAAAATAAAAAACAATGCAATAATCAATAGTGATTTCATATATTATAATTTCAGTAAATATAAGAAATGTCTTGTTTATTTTTATATTTGAATAAATTAAATCACATATGAACTCTTCTTTCAAATTGATGCTTTTTGCATTTATTCTTTTTATGAATACTCCTTTAGTATTAGCACAGCATATTAAAATTGATGAAAAAATATTTTCATTTTTAGAAGATGCCGATGTAATAAATGTGCTTTTTACATTTGAAGATTTAATGATAGATGGTGATTTAACTGAAAGCGAATTTCTAATTAAAATGAATAATAAAATCACAAAACTTGCAAGTATTGAAGAAGCTAATATTTGGAAAAAATCCTATGAAAACCATAAAGATAGTATTTGGGGAAATGCTTTTTTAAAAATGTTTAATAAAAGAAATACTTCCTTTAAGAATTCTCCAATATTTGTTACTAATAATCAAAATACAAAATACACGATGAAAGCAAATGCTACCTGGATGTATTACGGTTATGATGCGGGAATTGTAGACAGACCTGCAAAAGTTACACTTCATATCACTTTTTATGAAAATAATGAGCCTTCAAAAATTATCGCTGAAACAACAATTAGCAGAGCTGAAGGGAAATACAATAAAACAGATGGTGATGGAGAAGGAAAAGGACCAAGTTTAAATAGAATGCGAAAAGCTTATATAAAAGCTGGATTTAAACTGTCACAAGCATTAAAGAGAGTATTGGATTAGATTATTTTTTCTAGTTTTATAATTTAAGGCTAACTATTCTATTATAAATTATTTCAATCTAAAAAGGTCTTGATTAGCTTCGAGGCTTTTTATATTTAACTAATGAAAAACATATACCTAAAATACATCAATTCTTTCAAGGGACTCTCCAAAGAAATCTGGTTTCTTGCTTTTGTTACTTTTATTAACAGGGCAGGAACTATGGTGCTTCCCTTTTTAAGTCGCTATTTAAATGAAGAATTGGAATTTAATTTAGAAGATGTAGGCATCATCCTATCCTTTTTCGGGTTAGGATCTCTTGTTGGGCATTATTTAGGTGGAAAACTTACCGACAAACTGGGTTTTTATAATGTAATGGCTCGTAGTTTATTTACTACCGGACTTTTATTTATCGCCTTACAATATGTAACCACCTTTTGGGGATTTAGTTTCGCTGTTTTCTTTATTATGAGTATTGCAGATATGTTTCGCCCTGCATTGTTTGTTTCTCTTAAAGCATATAGCAAGCCCGAAAACCAAACTCGATCATTAGCATTAATAAGACTTGCTATTAATTTAGGGTTTGTTTTTGGGCCGATGGTGGGTGGTTTTTTAATTGTGAAAAATGGCTATAGCTCCCTTTTTTGGATTGATGGAATCACTTGCATATTAGCTACATTATTATTTGTTTTATTAGTTAAAAAGAAAGATTTACATACACATTCCGAAAAGAAAGAAGCGCTTTTAAAAGATACTAAATTCAATATTCTACAAGACAAACCTTGTGTTATTTTCCTCGGAATTAGTTTCTTAATGGGAATGATTTTTATGCAACTTTTCTTCACCATGCCAACTTATCATTATAAGCAATTTGGGCTTTCTGAAGATTACACAGGTTTCCTAATGTTGCTTAACGGAGTGCTCATCGTTTTGATCGAAATGCCTTTGGTTGCTTGGATTGAACGGAAGAAATTCTCGCATCCAAAACTCTTTTTTTACAGCTCCTTTTTAATGGGGATTAGCTTTGTATTTCTGCTCTTCGATAATTTTTGGCAAATTCTAATTCTGCATATGTTTTTTATAACGGTAGGTGAAATGATTTCATTTCCGTTTACTAATACCTTCGCAATGAACCGCGCAAAAAAAGGGTACGAGGGAAAATATATGGCTTGGTATTCCATTTCATTTTCATTTGCACACATTCTCTGCCCAATTTTAAGCTTTACTATTATTGAACAATTTGGTTATAAAACCAATTGGAGCTTAACTGCAGTTTACGGATTAGTGGCCATGCTTTTATCGGTTTGGTTGTATCGAATACTGAAAAAATCGCATACCTTACTATCAACAAATTAATTATTATGAAAAACCTACTTGTTCTATTTCTTTTCTTCGGAATAATATCTTGCGGAAACCCTTCGGAAGAGAAAATCATTCAAAAGAAAACTGAAAATATTTCTGAAATCAAACTAAAACAATTTCCGAAACTAGACACATTTCGATATAACGTAGCTTTTCTAATAATGAACGGAACTTTTAATACCGAACTCACTGCGCCTTACGATATTTTTCAGCATACAATTTTCAGAAAAAACATCAAAGCTATGAACGTTTTTACAGTTGCTGATACCGATGAAGCCATCACCACTTTTGAAGGATTACGAATTATTCCAGATTATAATTATT
>JAJRQR010000179.1 GCA_024280145.1 Bacteroidota bacterium | reverse complement strand
TTAGGCGGAATTATCTTCGGAATGGGATGGGCTTTAACAGGCGTATGTTCCGGAATGATGTTCGTTTTAGTAGGTTCAGGGTATACCATTTTCATAGTATTTATTGGAGCTGCTTTACTTGGAACTTTTGCTTACGGATATGTTAGAAAATCACTTCCTCATTAATAATAAATATTTAATTTTATATCAAACCATCGGCATTTGTCGATGGTTTTTTTTGGATTATTTATTACGTTTTCTTTTATCACCTGACTTTCCATTACTTTAATTTAAATCCTACCTGTTCATAACATTTTTAATAACTCCTATTTTCAGTTTTCAAAACAGTTATTCAGAAAACTATCTTTATAAAGACTAATCACTCTTTTATTTTGTTATGTATTATTACGACTTTAAAGTGGTGCTTCAAGAAGTACCCGGAGAGATTAGTCTTTGCTTTTCTATTTCGGGCTGCAACCTGCGTTGTGAAGGCTGTCATTCTCCTTTTCTTTGGAAAGAAGGCAACGGAAATATCCTTACTGAAGAAATATATACAACACTACTAAATCAATATAAAAATCTGGCTACTTGCGTGCTTTTTATGGGCGGCGAATGGCATGAAACCGAACTGATTACTATGCTTCAATTAGCCAAAAAACAGAATTTAAAAACGTGCCTTTATACAGGTGAAAAATATGTTTCAGAAGCAATAACAAAACAACTCACCTTCCTTAAAACCGGAAAGTGGAAACAGAAAATAGGAGGACTTGAAAAAACAAATACCAACCAAAATTTTATAAATGTAAAGACGAACCAAAACTTAAATTATTTATTCAGTAAAAATTAAATGTATGATACGATTAACACAAAGCCAAGTTTCAAAAAAATTGATTTTATAGACCATTACATAAATTCCTCAAACGCTGCCGATGGCTCCAAAGTAGATGCCAATGCCAATGTAACTTCAAAAAACATTGCTACGATGGAAGCAGAACTGAATAAAGACATCAACATACAAGTAAACCGCGCTTTGGTAAAACGTAAAATCGAATCTATTTTCGGAAAAGATTTAGCCAACGAATACACTCGCCAAATTGAAGACCACGAAATCTATGTACACGACGAAACTTCCTTAAAACCTTATTGTGTTTCTATAAGTATGTACCCATTTTTGTTTGACGGATTAACAAAATTAGGTGGTGAAAGTCAAGCTCCAAAGCATTTGGAAAGCTTCTGTGGGGAATTTGTAAATCTTGTTTTTGCGATTAGCTCACAGTTTGCAGGTGCTTTGGCAACGGTGGAATTTTTAATGTATTTTGATCATTTTGCTAAAAAAGATTATGGTGAAGATTATATGATTCATCACCAAGACCTCATCGCTAATCACTTACAACACGTGGTTTATGCGGTTAATCAGCCAGCTGCTGCTAGAGGTTATCAGTCTGTTTTTTGGAATATCTCTTTATACGATGAAACATATTTTAAAACGATGTTTGAAGATTTTGTGTTTCCAGATATGACCAAACCGCAATGGGAAGATGTAAAAAAATTGCAAGTCTTTTTTATGACATGGTTTAATGAAGAGCGTACCAAAGCAGTCTTAACTTTTCCGGTAGTAACTGCGGCAATGTTGGTAAAAGATGGCACTCCTGTGGATAAAGAATGTACCGAAATGTGTGCCCAAGAACTCAGTGAAGGAAATTCGTTTTTTATCTATCAATCTGAAAGTGCCGATAGTTTGGCTTCTTGTTGCCGACTCCGAAGTGAAATTAGCGACAATACTTTTAGTTATGCATTAGGTGCTGGAGGAGTTGCCACAGGATCTATAAACGTGATTACCTTGAATATGAATCGCTTGATTCAGCAAGGAAAAAACATTCAAAAAGAAGTTCAGAAAATTCATAAATATCAAGTTGCTTATAGAAAATTGATTGAAGAATATGAAGAAGCAGGTTTACTTCCCGTTTACAAAGCAGGATTTATCACATTAGACAAACAGTTTTTAACCATCGGAATTAATGGAATGGTAGAAGCTGCCGAAAGCCAAGGGATTCACGTAAGCAACAACGAAACCTATAAAAAGTTTGTCAATAAATATTTAAAAGTCATTTACGACGAAAACAAATTGGCAAAAAAACAATACGGATATATGTTTAATACCGAATTTGTTCCTGCGGAGAATTTAGGTGTTAAAAACGCAAAATGGGATCGTGCCGACGGACTTTATGTTCCTCGTGATTGTTACAATTCCTATTTTTATGTAGTGGAAGATCATAAAACCAACACTTTGGATAAAATTATCCTCCACGGAAATGAAAACATTCAGTATTTAGATGGTGGTTCTGCGCTTCATTTAAACTTAGAAGAAACACCCAATAAATATGGGTTTATTAATTTACTAAATGCTACCGCAGCTGCAGGTTGTAATTATTTCTGTTTCAATATTAAAATCACCATTTGCAACGATTGCAATCATATTGACAAACAAACCTTATATAAATGTCCAGAATGTGAATCTAAAAATGTGGATCACGCAACTCGGGTAATTGGTTATTTAAAACGTGTTTCTAGTTTTAGTAGTAAGCGACAAGTGGAACATGATTTGCGCCATTATCATATAAAACCACCAAAAGATACTTTAGCAAAAAGCAGAATTAGCACCTTCGCTAAAAGCAATAAAAAAGAACGGAATATCTTTGAGGAATCTTTGTATTCTGAGTGAAAATAATACTATGTCTGTTCGAGCGCAGTCGAGAACTCTATAATTAAGGTCTCGACTGCGCTCGAACAGACGAAATGCATCTAAAAATGACTGTTCCCGAGATTCATCAACAATTAAAGAGGTATCAAAGTTCAAATAAACGAATATTTGTTACCTCTTCTTTTCAAACCCATAGCATTCCCTTATTACATATTTTAAGTACTTCGGGAGTAGCTGTTGAAGTGTTATTTATCAATACTGGTTTTCATTTTGCTGAAACGGTTTCATTTAAAGATGAAGCTTCAAAATTATTAAATCTGAAAACAATCGACGTTCGTTCCCAAGTTCCTAAAAGCCTTCAGAAAGATGAAGAAGGACATTTTTATTTTGCTTCCGATGCTGATTATTGTTGTTTTTTAAATAAAACACAACCCTTAGAACCTTATTTAATGCAATATGATGTTTGGATTAACGGAGTTCGCTCCGAGCAAAGTTCAGAAAGGAAAAAAATGAAAAACGAGCAAAAAGCTCCTTTTGGAGCAATTCGGTTTCACCCTATTCTGGACTGGACTTCCAAACAAATTTATGAATATAGAATGCGTTATAATTTACCCGAACACCCTTTAGATAAGCAAGGTTATCAAAGTATTGGTTGTGCCCCTTGTACTCGAAAATTTGATGCTTCAGACGAACGAAGCGCACGATGGTTTGGACAAAATAAAACCGAATGTGGTTTACATAAAGATTTAATAAAATGAACATATTAATTACCGGAGGTGCAGGTTATATTGGCACCGAATTGGTCTATTTATTAGAAAAAGAAAAGTCTATTAATGAAATCGTAGTGTACGATAATTTATGTAGAAAAAACTTTAATCTATTTATTGGAAAATCGAAGCTACCTTCCAAAAAAGTCCGTTTGGTGATTGGTGATTTGTTGGATTCCAGAAAGTTAAAAACAGAGGTAGAAAAGACAGATGTGGTTTTTCATTTAGCAGCAAAAGTTACCACGCCTTTTGCAGATCGAAATCCTCATGAATTTGACCAAACCAATAATTGGGGAACGGCAGAACTGACTTATTTAATTGAAAACAGTAATGTTTCAAAATTTATTTATTTAAGTAGTGTTTCGGTGTATGGAGCTTCAGATAAGGAATTGGATATCAATTCTTTTCCCAACCCAAAAACTTTTTATGGAATCTCAAAATGGAACGGGGAGAAGCATGTACAACGGCTTCAAAATCCAAAAATCGATACCTATATTCTCCGTTTAGGAAATGTATATGGTTATAGTAAAAGTATGCGTTTTGACTCTGTGATTAACAAATTTATGTTTGAAGCAAATTTTAAAAATCATATTCGGATTCACGGTGACGGAAACCAAATGCGGTCCTTTATTCATATTGATAAAGTGAGTTCATTATTAAAGAATTTATTGTTTTCAGAGTTTAAACCTGACACTTATAATCTGGTTGAAAAAAACTATAGTATCAACGAAATTGTTGATGTTTTAAAGCAAATTTATCCAACATTAGAGTTTACTTATCTAACTCAAAATATGAATATGCGAAGCCTGATAATAAAACTTGATACTAGAATTGATTCTATTTGTAAAACAGAGAATCAAGATTTACAGAGCCAGCTATTAGACTTTAAAAAGGAATTTAGTTTTTAGAGATGGTAAGTCAAAGTTAACAATATAATTGAAATCGATAATTATCTATACTTTAAGCTATCTTAAGTAGGCTTGTACTAGCAATTACATTTTCATAATATTTTTAAAATTGATACGTCAAAGCTGCAATAAAATTAAGCCCTGGAGCAGCCAAACCAGAAGAGTAGGTTCGGTAACGTTGGTTGGTAATATTTTCAAGAGTTGCATTTATTTGAAAGGCATCTGAAATTTGATATTGTGTGCCAAAATTTAGAGTGTACCAAGAAGGGGAATATGGATTTCCGTTTTTATCTTTTGCGTATAAATGAGGTTTTCCTTGCTCGCCTGGTGCTAAATCTTCATAATCAAACTTGCCATTATATTCTGCAAAAGCATCTAGTTTTAACTTGTTGAATTTCCAAGTTAAATGTGTATTCCCAAATTGTGGAGCAACGTGTCGTACAGCAACTCGGCTACCGTCTTCTTCCTCTTGATAGCCATCCGTAATATTGTATTGTGAGCTTAATTTTACATTTTCAGAGAAATTGATAAGAACTCCTACTTCAAATCCATAAATTTCTGCCATTCCACCATTTTGTATGGCTTGTACATTGCTTAATTCGCCTTGATAGATTATTTCAGTTTGCCCATCAATACTAAAATCTCTTCGCACTAAAGCATCTTCTAAAAGGGTCATATAACCAGCAAAATCGAAAGCTACTACATCATCAAAATTTAAGGTGGCTGCAATTTCACCATTATAAGCATATTCGGGTTTTAAATCTGGATTTGGAACTACCACAGAACCAGGTTCGCTATCAAAAATCTTTCCAATATCATCAATATTTGTTGCTCTAAAAGCGGTTGAAAAATTGAATCGCCATCCCAATATATTACTCGCTTGCCAACTAAGACCTGCGCTTCCAGTTAATGCTCCTGTATTAATATCGGCTTCAGTAAACGGAAAATCGTAATAAGGGGCATCAAAATCTGCAAATAACAAAATATGATTGTACCGTAATCCTGCTTGAATGGAAAGGGTTTCGGTTAGTTTAGACTGCAAACTCACATAAGCAGCCATCGATTGCCAAGTAGAACCGTCTGGGTATCGTAAGGCTGTTTCAAATAGTTCTCCGTTGGTTATATCTGTTTTGTTTCCGTTGGAGTTTACTTTATTAAAAATATATTCAACTCCATAAAACAACTTGCTTTTTCCAAATTTTTTAATAAAGTCTAATGCTGAAGTATATGCATCCACTTTCTCTTGTGTTTCGTATAAAAAGGTATCTCCAAAATTTCGATCTTTTCTTCCTTCTTTAAAATTTTGATAGGATAATGTTAATATACTTTTATCATAAAATGTGGTTCCGTTATGGGTAATTTCAAGGTTTCCATTCATCCATTCTTGAGGTGTATAATCCCAAACAGCAGATCTAAATTCACCGTCTTTCTTTCTAATTAAACGATCGTAACGTGGATAATCACTAGTGGTCGTGTAAAATAATCCTAAGTTGAAATCCCAGTTTTCTGTAGGCATATACCTAATTTTCTGCATTGCATTAATCTGGTTGTAACCTGTGGGCGTTTGCACTCTAGGGTCGTCATTTTCAACAGCGGTATCTACACCGTTAATGGTTTCTACATATTCTGGACGTAAATAATCGTCTGGACCGTATTTTCCCATTTTTAAATCGTCAAAATCGGTATAAGAAACACTGGTTAAGAAAGCCCATTCTTTCAATCCTATATTAAAATCGACATGACCCGTTTTTTCTTCGCTAGCAGTTGCATATCTAACAGTTGCATTTCCTGAAAAAGAGATTCCTTCTTCAAAAGAAAACTTAGCGTTTTTGGTGTAAAAATTCATTACACCACCAATCGCATCACTACCGTAAACTACAGAACCTGGCCCTAAAATTACTTCGGTGTGGTCGATAGAAAATGGATCGATAGAAATTACAGATTGTACATTTCCACCACGAAAAATAGCATTATTAAACCGAACGCCATCTACAGCAATTAACAACCTATTAGTTGAAAACCCTCTAATAATAGGACTTCCGCCACCCAGCTGGCTTTTTGAACAAATACATTTCCACTGCTCTCTAGTAAATCGGCAGAGGTTTGAGGGTTGGTAAATTGGATATCTTCACTGGTAACACTCACAATTTTTTGAGGAATATCTTTTTTATTTTGTTTGAATTTTGAAACCGAAAGGATCACCTCATCTAAGGTGCTTGTATCAACTTCTAAATACACTTTATAATTAGATTCTAAAATCTGCTCTTTTGAAATTGTTGAGCTAGTATGTGAAATATGCTGAAAGGTTATTTTTTCGTTTTCTGAAAAATCTGAAATATCTACAAAACCATCCAAGTCTGAAATTCCCGAAATCGTTTTATCGTTATTAAATATGGCGACTCCTGATATTGGAGCATGTGATTCTTTTTCAAAAACTTGAATCTTTTGAGCAATGATTGAAGAAATGGAGAGGAAGAAAAATATGAAAACTATGGGCAGTTTTATGCTCATTGAAATATTTGGTTTAAGACTTCTAAAGACTTCGGTTTTTTAAAGCCGTGCAAATGTAATTGATAATAATTCAATAACAAATTTAATAAGTCTGATCGTTGGTTTTTTGTGAGTTTTATTTGAGATATTGCATCAAAATCTATGCCGAAAAACTGCTTTAAATAGGTAACTATCTGCCCCGATTCACAATATTTTTCGGTGTTAAAATCCTGAAAGGTCCCTTCTAATAAATTGAAATTTGATTTATCAACAAAATTGGTGTCAGGATAAAAACCTAAATACATACTCAATTTTAATAAAAACAGAATATGAAAATTTGCAATTTCAGTATTGGAATCTAACCAAATTAAAGACTGTTCTATATAATTAAATAGTTGCTTGTCCTCCGCTTCTTCAGTAATAGAATTGGTGAGTATCTCGGCTATAAAAATTGCCAACATACTTTTTACAACTTGTGTGTGGAGAGATTTATATGGGGACGCAATTTTTACTTCTCTTATACTTTCTAGCGTTCCTTTATCTTTATGAAATGCTTCAATTTCGATTAAAGTTAAGACTTGAAAATAGGAAGGTTTTAGTTTGCCTTTTTTCGATTTTAAAACATTCCGAAGTAAATAACTTTTTAACCCTGAAGATTCTGTAAAACATCGTACGATTAAGTTTGAATCGCCATATTTCAGGGAAGAAAAAACAATTGCTTTGGTATTAACAATCATTACCTAATAATCATAATTTTTGCCACTTTGGTCAATAAATTATCGTCTGTTGTTATTAAAACCAAATATACGCCTGAAGCAACTCTATATTTTCCAAAAGCGGTGGTATCCCATTGTACGCTTCCTCCTTCCGAAGTAGTTTCAAAAACAAGATTACCTGTAATATCGGTAATTTTCACATTTGCTTTTGCAGTAAGTCCATCGATAGTTACATTTCCGAAGAACTCTGGACGTACAGGGTTTGGATAAGCAAACACATTTTCCAAATCATCTTGTGGAGCGGTTGAAGATCCTTTATAGGCTACCAAACCGTTAGCTGTTGCAAAATAGACAACGCCTGTTGAGTGATCTATAGCAATGTCTATAATATTATCTGAGGGTAGGGGAGAATTATCTTTTGTGAATTTTAATAAGGTTTCTTGCCCATTTGAAGAAAAGTAAAAGACACCAGCAGTAGCTGTTGACACCCATTTATTATTAGACCCATCTACCTCAATATCTGAAATTGATTGTAAGAATAACAATTCTTGAGGAACTCCATCTTCAAGTATTATTATTTGCTCAGCTTCAATATCTTCTCCATCTTCAAAAAAGTTCCCAATACTATATAATACTCGCAACCCTTTTCTTGTTCCTATCCAAAGTCTATTTTGATTGTCAAAAGCCAACGCTTTTATGTCAGTTGAAGGTAAATTTCCATTACCAACTTCTTCTGCAATTTTATTGAATTCATTTGTAGTGGGGTTATAACCAATTAATCCATTGGTAACAGCTCCAAAAAAAACATACCCTTCTCTACTTATTGCGACTTTACTAAGAGCTAATTCCTCTTCGGCTTCTATAATACTAGAAATATCAATTAATTGAAATTGCCCCTCTTGAGTTAGTTTTATTAATCCTTCATTTGTTCTAGATTGCAAGAACCAAAGGGAACCCTCTCTATCAAAATCAGACCCATATATTCTTATTCCTAAATCTTCGTTTCCGCCTGGAATATCCATTGGACTATTAGTCTCATTAAATAATATGGATGTTGTTCCTTTAATCTTAAGTAACCCTTTTTGATATGAACTCATATAAACTTCACTTGGGTTATTAGGATTTATATTTACATAAACGATATCGTTTACGTCAGATACTCCTAAAATATCTATTAGACTATCGTATTTAATATTATTCCAGCTATTATTTTTGTAATTACTAATTCCTTTTTTTGTTAAAGGGAAAGGGTTAAATGTTAAATCTACGTCTCCATAAGCTACCCATATTTGATTTGGAGATGCATCAATAGCAAAAGGTTTATTAAAAAGAGGGCCATCTGGTAAAACTTGAACTACTTCATGGCTTGAATAAGGAATTGCTAACATTCCTGTTTCTATTGTTCCAAGATAAAAGACATTATTAAATGAATACCCTGATTGTAATTGATATTCAAAATTGGGTAATGACGTTATTTCAGATTGTAATTCAAATCCTTCGATATAGGAATGAATAGTGTTTTTAGTAGTAATTGTTAAAATAGAATCTGTTACACCAAAATCTACAATGGTAGAAGCGTAATTTGCAACTTGAATAAAACCATTAGTTTCTGTAATATTAAAAATAACATTATCATTTCTTGCAGTATATAACTCAGTTCCTAATGCTTGAATACCAACAAAACCTCCTCCTATAATTGTTGTCCATTGTTCATAATCTATTAAATTATTATTTGTGACAATAGCACTTCTAATACCATTTCCTGAGGTTGATGCGTATATTGTTTCATTAAGAACGGTGGTTTGAGTGATGTTTATTTGAGAGCCAAAATCTCCAATAAAATAAGTATCTCCAAATTCTAATGCACCTAAATCATAAACAGAAATACCAAACCCTGTAGAGATATATAAATTCCCATTATATTCATAAAAGTGGTTTATAATTTTATTGTCTGGAGGGATGGTTTGCTTGTCTAAAATATCTATTACTTTTACTATGTTTTCATCTCCATCAACAATAATTTCAATTAATCCATCTTCATAACCAATTATATATAATCCAAATGTTTCACTATAATAAGCTGTTGAAATTGAGTTCCCCGAAAGACCATTGATTGAAGAAATAGTCTCAATTTCTTGAGTTGATAAATCGTATGTAAAAACAGCGTTTTCGGCTGCGGCATAAATTTTGTCATTCCCTTCTGAAATGCTTTTAATTGAAACATACGAAAAATATCCTGTCCAACTATTTTCATAATTTTGAGCTTGTAAAAAAAAGGCTTGTAAAAACAGAAGTCCTGCTAGTAATTGCTTCATAGTTTCATTAATTTCTAAAAGTATAACAGGCTAAAATACTATTTATTTTACTTAAGGTTAAAAAGAAAAAGGTTGCCTTATAAAAGACAACCTTTTGTTATTTATAAAAAGGAATTATTTAAACCACTCCTTGTGCAATCATAGCATCTGCTATTTTTACAAAACCAGCAATATTTGCTCCTTTTACATAATCTACATATCCTGTTTCGTCTTTACCGTATTTTACACAAGCAGCATGAATATCATTCATAATGGTATGTAATTTAGTATCTACTTCTTCTGAAGTCCAGCTTAAACGAAGTGAATTTTGAGACATTTCTAATCCAGAAGTAGCAACACCACCAGCATTTGATGCTTTACCTGGTGAAAATAATATTTTATTTTCTGTAAATACTTCAATTGCTTCTGGTGTAGAAGGCATATTAGCTCCTTCACCTACACACATACATCCATTACTAACTAGTGTTTTTGCTTCCTCTTTATTTAACTCATTTTGAGTTGCACAAGGAAGTGCCACATCACATTTAACTGACCAAGGACGTTCTCCGGCAAAATACTTAGCAGAAGGATATTTAGAAACATATTCGCTTATACGACCTCGTTTTACATTTTTAAGCTCCATAATGAAAGCTAATTTATCTGTATCAATTCCATCTGTATCGTAGATATATCCTCCAGAATCTGAAAGAGTTACTACTTTACCACCAAATTGAGTTGCTTTTTCGGTAGCATATTGAGCTACATTTCCTGAACCTGAAACTACCACCGTTTTACCTTCAAAAGAAGTTCCTTTAGTAGCTAACATGTTTTTTGCGGAATATACATTTCCGTAACCTGTTGCTTCTGGACGAATTAATGATCCTCCAAAAGACATGCCTTTGCCTGTAAGTACTCCAGTAAATTCGTTTCTTAATCTTTTATATTGACCAAATAAATAACCAATTTCTCTTCCTCCAACACCAATATCTCCAGCAGGAACATCGGTATTAGGTCCAATGTGTCTTGAAAGTTCTGTCATAAAACTTTGACAAAAACGCATTACCTCAGCATCTGTTTTTCCTTTTGGGTTAAAGTCAGATCCTCCTTTACCTCCACCCATAGGAAGTGTAGTTAAACTGTTTTTAAAAACTTGCTCAAAGCCTAAAAACTTTAAAATACTAAGATTTACAGTTGGATGAAAACGCAATCCTCCTTTATAAGGCCCAATTGCAGAATTAAATTCAACTCTATAACCTCTGTTTACTTGTATTTCACCACTGTCGTCTGTCCAAGGAACTCTAAACATAATAGTACGTTCAGGCTCTGCCATACGCTCTAATAATTTTTTTCCTTGGTACTCCTTATTATCCTCAATAAAAGGAATAACAACTTCGGCTACTTCAGTAACTGCCTGCATAAATTCAGGCTCGTTTGGATTCATTTTTTCAACAGATAAAATGAATTCTTTTATACTTTCTTTCATAAAATTTAATTTATTGAAAACGTTTAAATTAATTATTTTGCAAATATAAGAGTTATCTAAAAAATGCACCTTATATTTCAATAAATAAACGAAATAACGCTATTATATTTTACGGTTACATTTGTTTTTATATATTTGTTACGTCTCAACCTAAACCTACAACAAAAATGAATGCCAGAATATTGCTATTGGTACTAGTCTTTCTTGTTTTCCCAAAACAAGATATTTACAGTCAATTTGGGTTCTCTCATGAAATTGGAGTTATTGCGGGACCTCTTGCTTTGTATTCAGATTTCGGTCAAAGAAACGATAACGAAACCAACTTTGGAAATTCAACAATTGCTATTGGAATTGTTCATTACATCAATTTTTCCTACAGAGCAGATTGTAATTGCTACGCAAAGGACAAATATTTTAATGACCATTTTAAACTAAGATCAGAAATTGATTACCATAAAACTAAATTAGAACATTTAGGAAGATGGGTAGCACCAGATCAACAAGGCTCTGCTGCAGACTTTTTAAGGTCAATGAAAGGAGAGTCTCAAATTTTTGAAATTGGAGCTCAATTGGAATATTTCCCTCTTAGTATTAGAGATTTTGCTTCGGGAGGTGCTAAATTAGCTCCTTTTATAAGTGCTGGAATTCACTGGATAGCCTATGATCCCAATGTAACTTATAATAATGATGGTGATTATTATGGAGGAAAATACGATCCGGCAACTACTATAAACAATGAAGGTAGTAATACCTGGGCTTTTTTAACGAGTGTGGGTGTTCGTTACAAACTTACTCGTATGAGTGATTTAATGTTAGACAGTCGTATTCAATATTATTTTTCAAACTGGGTAGATGGATTAAATCCAGAGGTTCCTGAAAACAAAGCTAATGAATGGCATTATTGGTTAAACTTTGGATATATTTATTATATTCAGTAAAATATAATTATCCAATTGCCTGTCGTAGATCTTCAATTAAATCTGCTTCATCTTCAATACCAACACTTAATCTAATTAAGGAATCAACAACACCTGTTTTTTCTCTTTCTTCTTTAGGGATACTTGCATGAGTCATACTTGCAGGATGCCCAGATAAACTTTAAACGCCACCTAAACTTTCTGCTAAGGTAAATACTTTCAAGTTTTCTACAATCTTAATGGCTTCCTCGTAACTATTTCCTTTAGTAGTAAAAGATACCATTCCTCCAAAATCATTCATTTGAGATTTGGCAACTTCGTGATTTGGATGGCTTTCAAAACCTGGCCAAAACACTTTTTCAATTTTAGGATGATTGTTTAAATAATGAGCTACCGCTTTTCCGTTTTCGCAATGACGTTGCATTCTTACGTGAAGAGTTTTAATTCCACGAAGCATCAAAAAACTATCCTGTGGACCACAAATAGCACCACTTGCATTTTGTATAAAATATAGTCTGTCTGCCAATTCTTTATCCTTTACAATCAAAGCTCCCATTACTATATCGCTATGACCACCTAAATATTTAGTAGCACTGTGCATTACTATATCGGCTCCTAAATTTAAAGGTTGTTGTAAATATGGGGTTGCAAATGTATTATCTACTCCAAGAAGTAAATCATGTTTTTTGGCTACTGAAGCTGCCTTTTTTATATCAATAATATTTAGCATTGGATTGGTTGGTGTTTCAACCCAAATTAATTTTGTGTTTTCATTTACAAAATCTTCAATTTTATCAGCATTGTCCATTCCAATAAAATGAAATTTCACACCAAAGCCTGCATAAATTTGTGTAAATAAACGGTAGGAACCTCCGTATAAATCGTTGGTTGAAATCACCTCATCACCAGGTTTTAATAATTTCATCACCGCGTCTATTGCTGCTAATCCGCTACCAAAAGCCAATCCAAAATCCCCGTTTTCTAAACTAGCAAAACTTCTTTCTAAAGCAGCTCTAGTTGGATTGTGAGTTCTAGAATATTCAAATCCCTTATGTCCACCTGGTGTGGTTTGTGCATAAGTAGATGTTTGATAAATTGGTGGCATTACTGCGCCAAATGCTTTATCATGTTCTTGTCCTCCGTGAATTGTTTTGGTATTAAATTTCATAGGTCTTTATTAGTTTGGTCATATGCTGTTCGCTAATAGAAATTAAATTTTATATTTAGCTTTTGAACATGCTCGTTTCGTTTTTGTAAATTTAGAAAAACAAAAATAGTAGTTTTTATTTTATTAATTTGAACCTAAATAATTTTAATTTATGTCTTACAAAATCAAATTCTTGTTTATCCTTTTTATAGTTTCAATTAGTTGTAAAAAAGAAGAATCAATTACATTAACTTCTGAAAATTTTTCAGAAGAATTTAAAGGGGATTGCAAAGGTGATAATTGTGCGAAAGTTACAATTGATTATATAAAATTTGAAGGAGAAAAAGCAGTTGCAGATAAAATAAATTACACCATTGGAAGTTCAATCATCTATTTTTTAAACTCCGATTTAGAAAAAAAATTAAACGCAAGTACCATTACCGAGGCAGCAACTATTTTTATAAAAGGATATGAAGCTGACAAAAAAGAATTCCCAGATCTTAGCCCTTATGATGCTGAATTAACGGTAATAAATTCTAAAACTTCCTCTGAAATTGTATCCGTAAAAACTCGGTTTTACAGTTATACTGGAGGAGCACACGGAAATAGTATTTTTAGTTTTTTAAATTTTGATCCTAAGACGGGAACTATAATGACGACAAATTCAATCATAAAAAACAAAAAAGAATTTACGGATTTTATTGAAAAAATGTTCCGAGAAAAAAACAATATCCCTGAAGGTGAAAACATCAATTCAACTGGTTTTTGGTTTGAAAACGAAACCTTTAAACTACCTGAATCCATCGGGTTTTCAGAAACCGATTTAATAATTATTTATAACCAATACGAAATCGCAAGTTATGCTGATGGACCGATTGAAGTTTTAATTCCTATGGAAGAAGCAAAACCGCACCTTAATTTTTAAAACTGTTTTTTCATAGCTAGAATATAACCTAAGTGGATTCCTTCATGAAAATTATTAAATTCTAAAGCCTCGTCAATATTTGATAATACCGATTTTGTTGAAACGGTATAGGATGTAAATTCTGTAAATTTTCCGTTTTTATAATCTTCTTGCGTTTGTTCTACTGTTGAAAATAATTGCTTTTTTAGTTGTTCTACCTCTTTATTTGTGGCTTTTGTTTCCGCTTTGCTTCCTTTTTTGAATGCTTCAATTTCTTCTTCAGAAATTAAAGTAGGCAAGCCAGACAAACTATACGTTAATAATTGTTGTGTGATGACAACGTGTTTGATATTCCAATAAATGGTATTACTAAAACCTGTAGGGATTTTATTTAACTGTTCTAAAGAAAATGTTTCAAGAAAACTTTTAAGTATAGCTCTTGTTTTTAACGTGATATCGAAAGTGTAGTTCATTGTTTATTTTTGTTTAAAAATAATAAAATTACCAATAATATTCTTTACTCCTTTACCACTTTTTTACCAAGACTCCACTGGCTGTTTTTATTTTAACTAAATACAAACCCGAGGCTAAACTAGCCATATTTATTTGGGTTATATTACCTGTTTTATCGAGTACTTTTTTACCCAATATATTATAAATAACTACACTTATAATATCGCTATCGGTATTGCTTATTTTTAAAATATTTTTTACTGGGTTGGGATAAAGGCTTGCTTTATCTATAATAGTTTCACCTACTCCTAATATGGTTAGGTTTTCATACCAAGCAATTTTATCATCTATAATAGAGGCAGATAATACATCCATATCACCATCATTGTCTATGTCTGCTGCATAAACACCACGACCTCCTAATATATCTGAAGAAATTACCTGCTTTTCGCTAAAGTTGCCTAGACCATCTATATTTTCATGCAGCCACACTGCTGTTACTCCATCATTATCATGATTTATTGACACTAAATCTATCTCACCATCGTTATCAAAATCTGCAGCAAAGACCTCAACAGGTCGATAAATAGAACTAATTACACGTTTAGGTCCAAAATTTCCTAGCCCATTTGTATTTTCAAACCAGGCAATGGTATTTCCTCCAAATTCTAAATTAATAAAATCCATATCGCCATCGCCATCTAAGTCTGCTGCTATGGTAAATTGAGCACCAATAGTATCTTGTGTTATTATTTGTTCGGTACCAAAATTGCCTAAGCCATCTAAGTTTTCGTACCAAGAAGGATCGCTTGTACTAGAACTATCACAAAGTATGTCTTTATCACCATCACCATCTAGGTCTTCGGGAAATAAAGAACGAGCACTAATTGTTGTATTAATAATACGTTGGGAACCAAAATTTCCTAAACCATCTAAATTTTCATACCAAGCAATTTTACCATCAAAGGCAGAAGCAGAAAGCACGTCCATATCGCCATCATTATCTATATCACTTGAATATACAAAAACAACACCGTCTGTAAGGTTGGTTATTATAATTTGTTCCCCACAATTGCCCAAGCCATCTAAATTCTCAAACCAAACCACGATATCGTCTCCTAATGATGTGGCTAAAACATCCATATCACCATCACCATCTACATCTGCGGCAATAACATCTCTAGTACCAAACAAGTTATCAGTGATTACATGTTGGTTACTAAAAGTACCAATACCATCTAAATTTTCAAACCATGCTATTTTATTATCACCTTCTGAGGCAGAAAGCACATCTATATCACCATCACCATCTATATCTACAGCAAAAACATCTTGTGCACTTAATGCATCTGCACTTATTAATTGTTGTGAACCAAATTGTGCAAAAACACAATTAAAAGACAGGGTTAAAAAAACAATTTTTATAAATTTTAAAGACATTGAGTATTGTATAATAACTCAAGGTTTTATAACAAAAATACAAAACCTTGAATTGTGTTATTTTTAATTGTTTTCTTTTAATATTAAAGTTTCCTGAGTATTTCCATTTTCATAATTTTTAATTACATTATAAAGTCCAGGATCTAAATTATCTATTAATGCTTCATTGTTAATGCCCGTAGAGTCTTGGGGCGTTATAGTTACATTGGTATTAAGTACATTATCATTAAATTTTATAACCGTACCTCCTATAACTGGACCTTGACCAGTATTATAACACTTTCTGGGTTGTTGTGCTATTTGTTCAATTCTAATAGCATAGCCATCTTTATGTATAATTGTGGGGTATTGAGGAGCTAATATGTACTTGTTAAAACCATACCACCACAAGCCTCCTTCTATATAAGAAAAAGATATATCTGTATAATCTGCGGGTTGAGGATAACCACCATCTGGATAACAGTTTAAAAATTTATAATCAAAACCAGGCTGAAAAAGAGGTGGGTTATAAACAGCATAGGTGTTATTTGGATAAGGATAAGCTCCTTTATAAGGCTCGTATAAAGAAGCAAAGCCATCGGTACGTATGGCTGCGGTTAAATAACCATAACAATCTATTTGTATAGCTTCTCTTATACGTATGGCTTGCCCAATTGTTATTCTATCTCTACAAAAATTATACGTGTAAGCCATAATATTATGAACGTCGTCTGGGGATATTAGTAACACATCATTTTCACAATCTGTACCAGTACCAATATACGTACAATTTGCTGAAACTTCATTGTAACCTAACCCTGGCTGTACTAATGGAGTAGTAGCCGCAGTATCTGTAACTCTGTCTCCTGCTATGTCTGCATTATAATCTGTATCCAAAGGGTTTCTAGTAACATGTTCACAATCTTCACCCGTAACTGTTCCTGTATAAAACTCATGTGTATGCATCAAGCCTAATGCATGACCAATTTCGTGTAAAGTACTGTATTCTTCATCTTTAAATTTACTTCTACTTATTACCACTTTTGGGTTAAAAGTTGGTGCTGTACCGTAGTTAATAGCAGCAGAAGCATAAATATTTATTGAGTTAGGCTCAATAACCTCAGCAGGGTTTGCGTAATTATTAATATAATTAAAGATACCAGAATACAACTCATACAATGTTGTATCATTAATAGTATCTATACCATAATATTTAAAATATACACCATACGGATTGTAAAAAATATTAAGTGCTGCAATTATATCTAAGCTTTCTTTTTCAAAATCCATTGGTATAGCATTTGCATCTAATGTTCCGTCTGTTTGTTTGAACTCCCAAAAATAAACATTAAAGACTACTGGTTCAAAACTATCAAGATAGGCTTGATCTATAGAATGTGTAAAACTCTCATCGCATAAATTAGACTGTGACTCAATATCCGCTTTACAATTTAAAAACTCTGTTTGTGCCTGTACACCAATTGCCATAACAATAAAGGTACAAAAAAATATTAATTTTTTCATAATTAAGTAATTTAATAGTTAATAAAAATGATTACTCAAACTATGTGGGGGGAGTGTAAAACAAAACCTACCTTTTTTTGGCAGTTAAGCTAGCTATAAGCTTTACAACACAAGTTTAACTTGTTAACAATCCAAATCTATAAAAAAAAAAAAACCATAAACAAATATTTTTAACATTTTTTTAGGTTTTAAAATAATTTATGATGTAGATTGTACGGTATTTAAGCACTATTAAAGAGTTTTTGTTTAACACAAAAGTTGCGTTTATTACTTGAATCTAGCATTAATATTTTTTTTGAAAATAATTAAACATTAAAATACCTGAATACGCAGGCAATACTATGAAAAAAATCTATCACCTTTCCACATGCGATACCAACAGACGTATTTTAAAAGAATTAAATTTATCGGAAGATTTTATAAAACAGGATATTAAAGTAAGTCCTATTTCTAAAGCAGAATTGGAAGAATTACACCAACTTTCAAGAACCTACGAAGCGCTAATAAACAAACGTGCAAGAATGTTTAGCGAACGAAAATTGAAAGATAAAAACCTTCAAGAATCCGATTTTAAGAAGTTATTGTTGGAACATTATACTTTTCTTAAGCGTCCTGTACTTATTAATGAAGGGCAGATTTTTATAGGAAACAGTAAAAAAGTAGTTGCTTCGGCTAAAAATTCGTTGTAATAATTTAATTATCATTATTTTTGGAATGAATTTATCTCTCTATGAAAAGATTATTATTTCTTTTTTTAATTATCGGTTTTAGTGCTTTTGCTCAAAAAGATTCGCTAAAACTTAAAAATAACGATATCATTGTTGGGGAGTTAAAATCTATGGTCAATGGTGTTATCATTATGAAAACTTCTTATAGTGATAAAGATTTTAGAATAGAATACATCAACGTAAAAGAAATTTATCTAGACCAGAGTTTTTTAATAAACCTAGTAAGTAAAAGTCATCACCTCGGAAAAGTAAAATCGGTTAGTCCTGGAGTTGTTGAAATTGTAACAGAATCAATGACTTTTGAAACCAAAATTGAAAATGTAGTACAGCTTAAAGCTATAGATACTAAATTTTGGAGCCGATTTACAGGAAATATTGACCTCGGATTTAACCTTACAAAATCAAATAATTTCAATCAATTATCCCTTGGGAGTGGCATTAAATACGAAAGTGAAATCTGGAATTTCAGTGCATCCTATAGCTCATTAATAACCAATCAAGACGATGTTGAAGAAATTAAAAGAACAGAATGGAACATTGATGCTCAACGATTTATCTACAATGAATGGTATGCTATTGTCGATGTTTCATTTTTATCAAATACCGAACAAGCATTGAAAGGAAGGGTTAGTACATTGGCTGGAATAGGAAAATATGTGATTAGAACCAACCGTTTGTATTTAGGTGTAAGAGTTGGAGCTAACTATAATATTGAAACATACTTTGACGAAACTTTAGATAAAAAATCTACGGAAGCAAATATTGCAGCCAGTTTTAATATGTTTGAATTTGGAGATTTTAGGCTTGAAACAGACTTTACTGCTTATCCTAGTTTATCAGAAAGTGGTCGTTTTCGTTTGGATTACAACTTAGATTTAAAATACGATCTCCCTTGGGATTTTTATATAAAAATGACTTTTGCGGTTAACTACGATAACCAACCAGCGGTAGTAGGAAACGATTTCGATTATATTTTTAATAGCGGATTTGGATGGGAATTAAAATAAGGTTTTTATGAATCCCAGAGCACTCGCACTTCTTGCAGCCACAGCTGCTGCAGCTATTTACGGTGTAAATCATACCATCGCTAAAAATCTAATGCCTTCCGTAATTGAACCTTATGGTTTTATTTTATTGCGAATTAGTGGCGCTGTCATACTTTTTTGGATAGTGAGCTTTTTTTATCCTTCTGAAAAAATTGAACGAAGCGATTGGTGGCGTATTATCGCTTGTGCAATTACAGGAATGGCCATAAATATGCTTGCCTTTTTTAAAGGACTTAGCCTCTCTACTCCTATTAATAGTTCGGTGGTAATTACTATGGTTCCTGTTTTATTATTGATAATGTCTGCGGTTTTTTTAAAGGAAAAAATTACTTGGCGAAAATCAATCGGAATTGG
>JAJRQR010000178.1 GCA_024280145.1 Bacteroidota bacterium | reverse complement strand
TCCTAAACAATACAATCCAGGAACGGTAGTCATTAAATTATAATCTACCCAAACACCTCCCATTGTATAGTGCGTTGCTGGATAAATCATCATCGGAGTTTCATACGGATTCTCATCGATACTTTTCTCATACATTTGGAAAAGGTTACCGTATTTTTCTTCGATAATACCTTGCCCTAATTTTATAATTTCTTCTTTTGAAGCGTTTTTAATTCCGTGGATTTTTGCTTGCTCTTTCCCGTAACGTTCAAATGCAAATGCAAAATCTAAATACACTGCTTCACCTGTTGCGTTTACTCCGTAACCAGCATCACAACGCTCTTTTGCAGCTCTTGAAGCTACATCACGAGGCACTAAGTTCCCGAATGCAGGATAGCGACGTTCTAGATAATAATCTCTATGTTCTTCAGCAATCTCAGTAGGTCTTAATTTTCCTTGTTGAATTGCTTTTGCATCTTCAATTCTTGCAGGAACCCAAATACGACCATCATTCCGAAGTGATTCAGACATCAACGTCAATTTAGATTGGTAATCTCCCGATCTTGGAATACAAGTTGGGTGAATTTGTGTGAAACAAGGATTTGCAAAATAGGCTCCTTTTTTATGAATTTTCCAAGCAGCAGTGGCATTAGATCCCATTGCGTTGGTAGAAAGGAAATATACATTTCCGTAACCTCCTGTTGCAATCACAACTGCGTGAGCTGAATGTCTGTCTATTTCTCCAGTAATTAAATTACGAGTGATAATTCCTCTTGCTTTTCCATCCACCTTAACTACATCTAGCATTTCGTGACGGTTAAACATTTCAATTTTACCACGAGCAATTTGTCTGTTCATTGCTGAATAAGCTCCTAATAAGAGTTGTTGTCCAGTCTGTCCTTTCGCATAAAAAGTACGAGAAACCAAAACACCACCAAAAGAACGGTTGTCTAAAAGCCCACCATAATCACGAGCAAAAGGAACTCCTTGTGCTACACATTGATCAATGATATTTCCTGAAACTTCCGCTAAACGATATACATTTGCTTCACGAGAACGATAATCGCCACCTTTTACGGTATCATAAAAAAGACGATAATCAGAATCCCCATCTCCCATATAATTTTTAGAAGCATTAATTCCTCCTTGTGCAGCAATAGAGTGCGCTCTACGAGGCGAATCTTGATAACAAAATGCTTTTACATTATAACCTTGTTCTGCTAGAGTTGCAGCGGCAGAACCACCAGCAAGTCCAGTACCCACCACGATAATGTCAATATTACGTTTGTTGGCAGGGTTAACAAGATCAATTTTATTTTTATAGTTTGTCCATTTATCTTTAATTGGACCTTCGGGTACTTTTGAATCTAATACAGACATATTATTGTATTATTTTAATGAGTAAAATGGTGAAAAAGTGCAATGAAAATAAAAAGTAATGGAATTACAATTGCATATGTTTTTCCAAAGTTTCTCACACATTTTGAATATTTATTGTTCATTCCCATAGATTGAAATGCCGATTGACAACCGTGTAACAAGTGTAATCCTAAAAACACAAATGCCAATACATAAGCACCAACTCTAAAAGGATTTACAAATTTTTCACGCAATTCATGGTAGTATCTTGTTGGGTCTTCTGGTAATACCTCGATGTACTTATGATTAATTTCTGGCAACCAAAAATCGATAAAGTGTAAAGCGATAAAAGCCAATATAGCCAGACCGCTATAAATCATGTTTCTACTCATCCAAGTAGAATTTGCAGCACCATTGTTTCTGGCATAACTATTTACACCAACTGCTTTTCTATTTTTTAATTCTAAAACAAATCCCATTACAAAATGAAAAACTACTCCTAAGATTAAAACAGGCTGCATAGCAAACTGAATTAATGGATTGGTTCCCATAAAATGAGAAGCCGTGTTAAAAGTCTCTTCGCTAAAAACGGAGACTAAATTTACGGATACATGAATTAATAAAAAGAATACTAGAAAAAGTGCAGAAAGTGCCATCGCAACTTTTCTGGCAATTGAAGAGGATAAGATTCCCATTTGTTTATAAATTTTTCTTGATAAGTCCTACAAAATTACGGCTCTCGTGAAAAACAGCCAAACTTTAAGGATTGTTTTATTAAGTATTTAGAATTGTTATAAATACAAGACTATTTTATCTCTACAGCAGTCTTTTTTCCATTAACCTGAACAGAATACTTCCCTTTTGGCAAATAATATTCGCCGTTCTTAGCTTTTGAAACTTCGATATCTTTCTTTGCTAAAGCTTTCTTTCCTTTTTCTGAAACAGTTACATCATATTCAAATACATTCACTCCTTTTACTGCATCTATCTTATAATTCTGAACTTCTGTTCCATCTTTAGTTTGAATTGAAATGGTCACTTTTTCAGCTTTCGGATTGAAAAAATTTATAGTAACCGAAGGCTCATATGCTTCACTCCATTGACTTCGAGAATCTCCCCAGTATGGAGAATATTGTATTGGTTCTAAATCCAAAATTGTTAATTCTCCTTCATTTATATTTTGTAACAACTCTATATTCGCAATAAAAATAGAACGCCCATGAGTTCCTAAAACCAAATCATTGGCTTCTGGTTGAATGACTAAATCGTGAAATGCAACATTGGGCAATCCTTCAGAAAAAGCTTGCCAACTTTCTCCTTTATTTAAGGAAACGTACACTCCATTATCGGTTCCTACATACAATACGTTTTCGTTTTTAGGATCTTCCTTAATTACATTTACGGCTCCAGGTGGTAAATTATTACTGATGTTTTTCCAAGTTGATCCATAGTTTTCACTTACATATACATAAGGGGTAAAATCGTCCCAACGATACCCGTTTAGTGTAACATATACTCGTTCTTTTTTATGTTGAGAAGCGATCACTCTACTCACCCATAAATCCTTTGGAAGAGCTGAAGAAACATTCGTCCAGTTTCCTCCTCCGTTTTTAGTAACATGAACCAACCCATCATCACTTCCTGTATAAATCAATCCAAACTGAAAAGGCGATTCACTTATTGTAGATATAGTACCATAAGCAACATTTCCCTTTTTACCTCCTTTTGTTAGATCTTCTGAAATCGCTTCCCAATCATCTCCTTGATTCATAGATCGCATTAATTTATTTCCACCGAGATACAAAATATCTTGATTGTGAGGGCTCAATAAAATTGGAGTTTGCCAATTAAAACGATAGGGATTTTCACCCAATTCGTGTTTTGGCTGGATATAAGTTTGTTCTTCCGTTTCACGGTTTAATCTAAAGTAATTTCCAAACTGAAAGCCTGTATAAACAATATTGTTATTTCGATTATCAATCTGAACTTGCATTCCGTCACCACCCATAATAAATTCAAAAGGATAGTTTCCAGATTGATGCCAACCTATATTTTCTTCATTGGTATGTGGCCCTACCCAAACACCATTATCCTGCAATCCGCCATAAACATTGTACGGTTTTTCGTGATCGATATTTACTGAATAAAATTGTCCTACCGGAGGTGTATTACACTTGATCCAGTTTTTGCCATCATCGTAACTTATGTTTAGTCCACCATCGTTTCCATTAATTAAATGTCCAGGCATATTTGGATTGATCCACAAATCATGATGATCACCATGAACATTATCGCCATCTATTGAAGTGAATGTTTTTCCTCCATCTTTTGATTTTAAAATAGGAACTCCATAAATATAAATCCCATCTTTATTGCTAGAGTCTACGTGGATTTTTCCGAAATAATAACCATATGAATAATACAAACCATCTAAAAATTCGTCATGTGTTTTCTTCCATGTTTTTCCGCCGTCGGTACTTTTATATACCTCAGCACCAATTACTGGCGTGTCAAATAAAAGTGAATTTGCATCTTCTAAATACTTGGCTAAATCAACAGGTTTTACAGTTCCTTCTCTAACACTTTTCTTAACAGATTCTACTGTATATTTTTCAGGGAGACGATTCGATTTTAAATAGTTTGAAAGTTTTTCTTCTTCTAAATTCAATAATTCGGAAGAAGTCACTGTTTTAAAATCTTCTTTGGTTAACCCTTTATCTTCTTTCTTTTTCGAATCATCTTCTCTTCTAAATTGATTGTCATGAATGGCATACACCGTGTTTTCATCGTAAATAGCAATTCCAATTCTACCCACACCATCACCTGTTGGAAAACCACTACCTTCCGTAGAAACTTTTGTCCAAGTATTTCCTGCGTTGGTACTTTTATAGATAGCAGAACCTTCTCCACTTCCTTTAAAATCCCATGATTTTCGATCTTTATCCCAAGAAGAAGCATACATTAAATTAAAGTTATTCAGGTCTGATTGCATTTCAATAATCCCAGATTGATTGTTTACAAACAAGGTTTTGCTCCATGTTTTTCCACCGTCATTAGATTTAAAAACTCCACGTTCGTCATTAGGGGAATATAGATGTCCAACGGCACTTACCACCATTTCGTTAGAATTATCTGGGTTGATTAAAATACTACTAATATGATGCGAATCTGTCAAACCCATATTCTCCCACGTTTTTCCTTGGTCTTTAGATTTTAGTAATCCAATTCCTGCATACGAAGACCTTGAAGCATTCACCTCGCCAGTACCAACCCATATAGTTTTTGTTTTCCAATCTACAGTTAAACTCCCCACGTTTTGCGTAGGACTATTGTCTAAAATTGGTATAAACGAAGTTCCATTATTATCGCTATACCAAACCCCTCCACTGGCATAACCAATATAAAATTCAATTGGATTGTTCGGGTTTACAGAAATTTCAGTAATTCGACCGCTCATCACAGTTGGACCAATATTTTTAAAAGGAAGGTTTTTTACCAATGAGGTTTCAATTAATTGCTTTTTTTGTTGCAATCCTTTTTCTAAATCATTTAAACTTGTTGCTGGTTGTTGCGAAAAAGCTTGAACTGAAATCAAGGCTAAAAGGTAAAGTGCTAATTTTTTCATGGTTGGTTTTATTTGAATTGATGAATTTACGGAAATTGAAATTCACCCCAAAATTTTAATGAAGGATTAACACCCAAACCCCATTATATTTTTTACTTTTGATACTCTAAATTATTCATACCATGAAATACCACCAAATAGACCGAAATCTTTTCATTAAAAATCGTAAAAACTTTATGGCACAAATGAAGCCAAATAGTCTTGCGATATTTAACAGCAACGATATTTATCCTATTACTGCCGATAGCACGATGCCTTTTCAGCAGCATAGAGATATCTTTTATTTAAGCGGTGTAGACCAAGAAGAAAGTGTATTGGTTCTATTTCCAGATACTCCTAATGATGCTCATAAAGAAATTCTATTTTTAAAAGAAACCAACGATCATATTGCTGTTTGGGAAGGTGAAAAACTAACCAAAGAAAAAGCATTAGAAACTAGCGGAATCAAAACCGTTTATTGGTTACAGGAAATGGAAAAAATATTGTTCGAGATTATGACACAATGTGAAACCGTTTATATTAACACCAACGAACATTACAGAGCTAATGTAGAAACTGAAACTCGGGAAGCTCGTTTTGTAAAAGGATTTCTTCAAAAATATCCTGCTCATAATGTAGCTAAGAGCAATCCTATTTTACAACGATTGCGTTCTGTAAAAGATCAAGTTGAACTGGATTTAATTCAAAAAGCTTGTGATATTACCGAAAAAGGAATGCGTAGAGTTTTAAACTTCGTAAAACCAGGAGTTATGGAATACGAAATTGAAGCCGAATACATGCACGAGTTTTTAAGAAATCGTTCCAAAGGTTTTGCTTACACTCCAATTATCGCCAGTGGAAACAACGCCAATGTACTACACTATATCGAAAACAATCAGGCTTGTAATGACGGTGATTTGATATTAATTGATGTTGGAGCAGAATACGCAAATTATAGTTCTGATATGACGCGTACCATTCCGGTAAATGGAAAATTTTCTAAACGTCAAAGAGAAGTATATGATGCTGTAAACAGAGTGAAAAATGAAGCTACAAAAATGTTGGTTCCTGGAGCAATTTGGAAAAAATACCACGTGGAAGTTGGAAATTTAATGACTTCAGAATTACTCGGATTGGGATTGTTAGATAAAACTGACGTAAAAAACGAGAACCCAGATTGGCCTGCTTATAAAAAATATTTTATGCACGGAACTTCCCATCATATGGGATTAGATACCCACGATTACGGATTGCTTTGGGAGCCTATGAAAGCCAATATGGTTTTTACCGTAGAGCCTGGAATTTACATTCCTGAGGAAGGTTTTGGAATTCGTTTGGAAGACGATGTGGTAATTCAAGAAAATGGAGAACCTTTTAATTTAATGCGAAACATTCCTATTGAAGCAGAAGAAATAGAAGACCTTATGAATCGTTAATCAAAAAATTCATGATTACTTATTTTAACGAAGCTTCCATACATTATACTATTAAGGGAGAAGGAAATCCTTTGGTCTTATTACACGGGTTTTTATTAAGCCCGAATATTTGGACAGAAATCATTCCAAAACTTGTAGTAAAAAACAAACTGATTATTATCGACTTGCCCAGTCACGGAAAAAGTGATTGTGTTGCAGAAGCACACTCTATGGAATTAATGGCAGATGTTGTTCATCATATTCTTTCTGAAAACAACATTCCCAGTGCAAGTTTTATAGGGCATTCTATGGGAGGTTATATCAGTCTTGCTTTTGCTGAAAAATATCCCGATAAAATAAACAAATTGGTTTTATTGAATTCTTCTTCGGAAGCAGATTCAGAAGAACGAAAAATTAATAGAGACCGTGCAATTAAGGTAATTAAAAACAATTCTAAAGTTTTTATTAAAATGGGAATTGCAGCTTTATTTACGGAAGAACGACAAGGGAAGTTTCAACATTTAATTGATAATTTTTCTAAAGAAGCATTCAAATTTCCCGTGGAAGGAATTATCGCTTCCATTAAAGGAATGAAAATAAGAAAAGACAGAACATCTGTTTTGAAAAACTTTAAAGGAAAAAAATATATGATTTCTGGAGTAGAAGATCCTATAATTCCAATTTCCAATTCTGAAAAAACAGCTTCTTTAACAAATACTAAACTCTATAAAGTGCAATCTGGACATATGAGCATCAATGAAAATATCGATGAAATCATCAAAATAATGTATTTTGTCGATTATATGTAACTTTTAGTCTGGTTTTTAAATATTATTTGTAGGTTTATGCCTACGTAATTAAAAATAATATTTATGAAGTCAAATTCCCCAAACCAACGCTTCAGCCTCACCACTATTTTTTGTTCCACATTTGGGCACAAATATTCCATGTCAAAAAAAATCACCAACCACATTAACGAATATCAATGCAAAACATGTGGTCAAGAGGTTACAAATGTTGTCTCGGGTAAAATTGAAATACTAACATTTAAGAACAAAAAAGTAAATGCATGTCTTTCTGCTTTTTTTCAAAAAAAATTAAATAAAGCTTCTTAATTATAATTCATTATTTTTTAAATGAAGTCCAGCCCCGAGCTATTAGAGGAATTTTCTCATTACCACGAGTAATTAGATTTACGCCTTCTTTTTCGCTTGTTATATGACCAATGATACTAAGGTTAGGGTTTCCTTTAATTTTTGGAAAATCTTCCATTTTTACTGTAAACAGAAGTTCGTAATCTTCTCCACCACTCAATGCAATGGTGGTGCTGTCCAATTTAAATTCTTCACAAGTAGAAATAACTTGTTGATCTAAAGGAATTTTATCTTCATATAAATTACAACCTACTTTAGATTGTTTGCAAATATGTAAAATCTCTGATGACAATCCATCGCTAATGTCAATCATTGCAGTTGGCGTTACCTCCAAATCGGATAACAATTTAGGAATGTCTTTTCGAGCTTCAGGTTTTAATTGACGTTCAATTAAATAAGTATATGCATCCAAATCGGGTTGCGATTGTGGGTTTACTTCAAACACTTTCTTTTCTCTTTCTAAAATTTGAAGCCCTAAATAAGCCGCTCCCAAATCTCCTGAAACCACTAACAAATCGGTTTCTTTTGCAGTATCTCTATAAACTGCTGTTCCTTTTGTAACCCTACCTATTGCAGTAATACTAATAACCAATCCTGTTTTTGACGAAGTAGTATCTCCTCCAATCACATCAATATTATAAAAATTGGCTGCGGTGTGGATTCCTTCATATAATTCTTCTAAAGCTTCTACTGGAAAACGATTTGAAACTCCAATAGAAACCGTAATTTGAGTTGCTTCAGCACTCATAGCGAAAACATCAGACAAGTTTACAACCACTGCTTTATAACCCAAATGCTTCAAAGGCATGTAACTTAAATCAAAATGCACTCCTTCCACCAACATATCTGTGGTTACTACAATTTCTTCGGAAGAATCACAGCTTAAAACAGCAGCATCATCACCAATTCCTTTTACGGTTGTTTTCTGTTTTATTTTGAAATTTTTAGTAAGATGGTCTATCAAACCAAATTCTCCTAATTCTGAAATATTGGTATTTGAAGTGTTTTTATTTTCGAACATTTTATTGAGAATTTTGAGTACAAAAATAAACTATTCTTTTTAAGCTTTGACAAAGTTTCAAACTTTGTCAAAGCTTAAATTATTTATTTTTCCGTTCTTGTTTACGACGCTCTCTATCCATCTTTCTTTGTGCCTTTTGCTTGTCTTTTCTGGCTTGTTTTTCTTCAGGAGTTAGTTTTAAATCTACTACTTGTCCTTCGTAAAATAAGGTAGATTTATCAATTTCTGATACATCAATCTCTTGTTCATCGGCTAATTGTTGTGCGTATTTATCTATTTCCTCTTGTGAAATCCAACCGCCACCTAATGATTTGTATAAGTTTACATATGCAGTCAATAAACGTTGGTAATTATCTGAATATGCCAAACGTGCATCAAACTCTACCCGTTGATTTTCAATCACTTCCAAATAACTAGTTACTCCTTGATAGTATCTTTCTCTTGACAAATAACTAGCATTACTTGCCGCGTCTAACATATCTTTATTAGCTTTTAACTCTTCTTTCAAAGTAGTTAATTCAATCAAAGAATTATCAACTTCCATCAAAGCATTTAAAACAGTGTTTTCGTAAATAAGAAGCGATTGCAATGCTCTTTCTCGTTCAATATCAACTCGTTTTTTGTTTTTTCCCCATTCAAACAATGGTGAAACCAATCCTGCTCCAACACTCCATCCGAGTCCGTTGGAAACCAAACTAGATAAATCTGAAGACCCTAAACCCAACATTCCCGTTAAGCTTATAGAAGGAAACCGCATAGCTTCTGCTATTCCAATTTTAGCATTTGAAGCCCGATAATATTCTTGAGCTTCCAAAACGTCTGGTCGTCTTTGTAATATTTCTGAAGGGATTCCCGAAGGGATAGTTTCCGGTAAATCATACTCTTGCAATGATTTTAAAGTAGGTATTTCTGTAGGTGTTTTTCCTAACAAAATACTCAAATTATGTTCTGTAAAAGCAATGGCTCTTTTATACTGCGGAACAGAGACCTCAGCAATTGCCTTTTGAATTTGTGCCTGATTTACATCAATAATATTGGTATAACCTTCATCAAATCTTGCTTGTATAATCTGAAGCGTACTGTCTCGTAATGCAAAAGTTTGTTCTGAAATATTCAACTGTGCTTTAAAATCGATCAACTCAAAATAATTGTTTGCTACTTCGCTTATCAAGGCAATTTCAATAGCACGTTTCCCGTAAAATGAAGCTAATAATTCTGCTTGTGCGGCTTCGTTACCTCTTCGGTATTTTCCCCAAAAGTCCAATTCCCAGTTCACCACTGCAGAAGTTGTAAATGCATTGGAAGGCTGGTCAAAATGCAAAGAACCTAGCATATCTCCACGAGAAGCACCAGCAGTTATCCCAAATTTTGGTCCCATATCTGCTTTAGTAAAACCAGAATTGGCTCTTGCTTGTTCAACTCTACTTGCGGCAATTAATAGATTTTTGTTTTCCTTTAATGCGATAACTATTAATGTATCTAAAACAGGATCATCAAATATCTCCCACCATTTTAAATTGATAATGCTATCGGTATTTTGTTTTGCGTATCTAAAATCTTCAGTTGTTTTTTGTTCTGGCTGAAGATAATTGGGACCTACTTTACAAGATTGAACCATTACAACAACGCCAATCAATACTAATATATAAATATATACGTTCCTTTTCATTTCTAACTTTTTGACGTTTTTAATTCTTCTAACTTTTCTTTATCTCGTTTCTTTTCATAACCTGCTATTTTTCCAATAAACACGTAAAGCATCGGGTACATAAATACACCTAAAAATGTTGCGAGTGTCATTCCGCCGAGCAGTGCCATTCCCATAACTTTTCTGGCTTCTGCTCCAGAACCCGAAGCAATTACCAACGGAAAAACTCCTAAAATAAAAGAGAATGCGGTCATTAATATAGGTCTAAAACGTGAATGTGCTGCTGCCATTGCTGCATCAAAAAGACTTAATCCTTTTTTAAATTCATCGTTAGCACACTCTACAATTAGAATAGCATTTTTAGCTGCCATCCCAATCAACATCACAAAAGACACTTGTGCAAAAATATTATTTTCGAATGTTGGACTAATTAACCTTCCTACCCAAAGTGCGAATAATGCACCAAAAATTGCAAAGGGAGTTCCCATTAAAATGGCAAAAGGCAAGGACCAACTTTCATATTGAGCTGCTAAAATTAAAAACACAAATAACAGTGAAAAAGTAAGTATGATACCTAAAGAACCGGAAGCTTTTTCCTCTTGAAAAGACATCGCATTCCAAGCATATCCCATATCTGAAGGCAGTGTTTCTACAGCAACTTCTTTCAAAGCATTTCTTGCATCGTCTGAAGTATAACCCTCGGCTGGAGCACCCGTTATTTCTACCGAACGATACAGATTAAAACGTGTTGTATAATCGGGGCCAGATATTGGTTTTACGGTTGCCACTGTTGAAAGCGGAACCATATCTCCCTTATTATTCTTTATAAAAAATTTATTGATCCCTTTTTCATCTACACGATATTCGGGTTCTGCTTGAATATAGGTTTTGTATAATCGTCCAAAACGAGTAAAATCATTAACATAAGCACCCCCCATAAATGAACCAACGGTGGTATATAAATCGTTTAAATTAATACCTAGTTTTAAAGCCTTTTCCTTATCAATATCTAAAAATCGCTGCGGAACGGTTGCTTGAAAAGTAGTACTCGCTCTTCCTATTTCGGGTCGTGCATTGGCAGCTTTTAAAAATTTCATGGCGTTTTTAGAAAGGTATTCTGGAGTATTTCCTGCTCTGTCTTGAAGCATCATACTAAATCCAGATCCGTTTCCTAAACCAGGAATTGCTGGAGGACCAAAGGCAAAAGCTTGTGCTCCTTTAATTCCAAACATCAATTTTTTGTTCACATCTAAAATAACTTCTTCTGCAGTTCGGTCTCTTTCGGACCAATCATTCATAGAAACAAATAGGAAGCCTGTATTGGTGACCATAGCGCCAGATAAAATACTATACCCTGTTGCTGTGGTTACATATTCAATTTCAGGAATTTCTAAAAGTAACTGTTCAATTTGTTTGGTAACTACATCGGACCGTTGAATAGATGCTGCATTTGGCAACTGTACATTTACAAAAAAGTAACCCATATCTTCTTCAGGAATAAACCCTCCAGGCACTAAACTTCCGAAGATTCCTGCTCCAACAGTCATTATCAATATAAAAACTACGGACCTTTTTATTTTTCTTCCGATGATGTTGGCAAAGCTCATATAGGATTCGGTTGTTTTGTCCATTCCCTTGTTAAACTTTCCGAAAAACCACCCTAATGGACCTTTGTATGGTTTAGGCTCTTTCAGTAATAAAGCACATAAAGCAGGGCTTAATGAAAGTGCATTTATAGAAGAAACAATTACCGAAACCGCAATGGTTATCGCAAATTGTTGGTATAATAATCCGGTGATTCCTGCCATTCCAGCTACTGGAATAAAAACAGCAATCATTACCAAAGTGGTTGCAATTACGGGAGCTGTTACTTTTCGCATCGCGTCTAAAGTTGCTTCCTTTGCATTCATTCCTTTGGCGATATTTACCTGAACGGCTTCCACTACCACAATAGCATCATCTACCACAATCCCAATGGCTAGTACCAATCCTAGTAATGATAATACATTTATCGTAAATCCTAACATCGGGAAAAACATAAAAGCACCCACCAAAGAAACTGGAATTGCTAATGTTGGAATCAACGTCGCTCGCCAATCTTGAATAAAAATAAACACTACTAAAATTACCAATATCAAGGCAATAATTAGTGTTACTACAATATCTTTTATACCCGCATCAATCGCTTTGGTAGTATCCATTGAAATAGCATATTCAATACTTTCTGGAAACTCTTTCGACATGAGTTCCATTTCAGATTTTATGGTCTCGGCAAGTTCGGTTGCATTAGAACCTGGTGCTTGATATAAAGATATAATTGCTGAAGTTTCACCGTTTAATCGAGACTTCATATTATAACTTTCTACTCCTAAATTTACGGTAGCAACATCTTTAATTTTAATTTGCGAGCCATCTTCTTGGGTACGAACAATAATATCTTCAAAAGCTTCTTTTGAGTTAAAGCGTTCTGGCAATCGTACCGTATATGTAAATTCGGTTCCTGGAGGTGCTGGTTCTGCACCAAACTTTCCTCCTGGAACGATAATATTTTGTTCGTTTATCGCATTGATAATCTCAGGAACGGTTAATCCTAATTGTGCTAATCTATCTGGTTTTACCCAAATTCTCATTGAATAATCGGAAACTCCTAAAACATCTACACGTCCAATTCCTTTAGCTCTTGCTAATTTATCTTTGATATTAATTAAGGCATAATTTCCTAAAAAATCCTGATCATATCTTCCATCTGAAGTTAATGAAACCAACATTAAAACACTCGGCAATGATTTTTGTGTCGTAACTCCTAATTTAGTTACCGAAGTGGGTAATTTTGCGGAAGCTGCAGAAGCTTTGTTTTGAGCTAAAACGGTATTCATATCGGGGTCTGTACCTACGTCAAATGAAATATCAATCGACATAGAACCATCATTGGCGTTGGTCGATTTCATATAAATCATATTGTCAACTCCGTTTATTTGTTGCTCTAGCGGAGTTGCAACAGATTCTTCAACACTTATCGCATTTGCACCCGTGTAATTAGCTCTAACTTGTACAATTGGCGGTGTAATATTTGGGTATTGTTCAATAGGCAAACCTATTAATGATAGCGTACCAACAATTACAATAACAATCGCTATAACAATCGCAACAATAGGTCGGTGTACAAAAAAGTTTCCTTTATCTTCTGCCATGATTATTGCTTGTTAGTTTGTGGTTTGAATTCTGTTACCACTGGAACTACTTCCATTTTTGGTTTTGCTTTTTGAAGTCCTTCTAATACAATTTGATCTCCAGCTTTTAACCCTTCTTTAATAATCCAGAAACCATCAATCTTTTCACCAACTTCTACTTGGGCGGTTTCAACTATATTATCTGAATTTACTAATAATATAGAATACCTTCCTTGTAATTCTGAAACACATTTTTGAGGAATTATAATTGTATTTTCAGCTTCCTGTACTTTTATTTTCACTCTTGCAAATTGCCCAGGTCTAAGCATACCATTAGGATTTGGAAAAGTAGCTTGCACTAAAATTGTTCCGGTGGAAGAGTCTATGTTTCTATCAATAAAGTCAATTTCTCCTTTGTGTTTATAAACCGATTCATCTGAAAGCAATAATTTAATCTCAGGATTTACTTTCTTAACATCTTCTGCTTGGATATTTTTATTTTTATCTATGAATGCTTTTGCGATTTTTAAATATTCATTTTCAGAAAGAAAAAATTGCACTCTAACGGTATTAATATCTGATACTGTATTTAAAATAACAGGATTTGGGCCTCTTCCACCAAACTCTCCTTCTCTGGCTAAAGTTCTACCTATTATACCATCGATAGGAGATAATATTCTGGTATAACTTAAATTAATTTCAGCAATATTCAAATTTGCTTCAGCAGCTTCAACAGAAGAAATAGAGGCATCGCGTTGTGCCTGAGCCATATCTAATTCTCGCTTACTAGCCGCGTCCATTTCAGCAAGTGGCTTTATTCTTTTTAAATCGCTTTCAGTTTGCACTAGAATGGTTTCAGCTTGTGCCACCATACTTTGTTTTGATGCTACATCTTCTTTAAAAGGATCCGCATCAATTACATATAAAAGATCTCCTTTTTTAACTCTAGTACCTTCGTTAAAATGGATTTCCTCTAAATACCCTTCAACTCTAGCTCTTATCGGAATATCTTTTTCTCCATACAATTGCCCAACAAATTCTCTATAAATAGGTACTGTTTCTGGAACTACTTGATACACTTCTATCTTTTGTGGAGGTATTTCCTTAATTTCTTTTTCTTTACAAGAACTTATAATAAGGAATAAAATAACAATACTTATAAATTTTAGCTTCATTGGATAATAAAATTA
>JAJRQR010000177.1 GCA_024280145.1 Bacteroidota bacterium | reverse complement strand
CTTACTAATATTCCATTTCCAGGTTTTAAATTAAGTTTTTCAGAACGAATAATTCTTAAGTCTTTTATTGTGTCAGTTATTTTCGGATAGTATTTAACCAAGTTCACTCTATTTAATTCTCCGTGAATGGGCAAAATGGTTGCTTCTTTATTTGTAGAATCAATTTTTATTAAATTATCGTTTGAATTATCTTCATCAATCAGAACTGAATTAGCGTTTAAAGAGTCCTTTTCAATATTTTTCTTTTTATCTGAATTACAGCATATAAATAGCAACGAGAAAATTGTTATGTAAATTAGTTTTTTCATTTTTTAAGTTTTTTTTCAACTCCGTATTATAACAGCTCGCAGTTGCCAACTGGCTTTTATTTCGTTTTTTTATAATTATCGAAATTTATTCCGTTAGTTTTAAAGAAAACATTGTCAAATTCCGATTTGTTTTTAGTTATTAAATCATAATCAATTTCAGCAAAATCTCCGTGTGTCGCAGTCGAAATATTATATTGTTTGTTATCTATAATCAAAGTCATATGTATAGTTCCTAATTTAGCAGAAATATTTGGCTCATATGTCAATGAGGAAATCTGCTTTTTAAATTCCGAAAGTTGTTCAGTCGATAGTATAAATTTCCGAGAATTATTGCTCATAATTACCTTCTCAATTTTCTCCACTTCAACAAAGTCCGCAAAAGTCATTTCCTTTTCGCTTTTGCAAGCAAAAAATACAACTATAAAAAATATCAATAAAAATCTAAACTTCATTTTTCAGTTTGTTCGCAACTCGCAGTTGTTTTAATTATAAATACAAAATTGGGTTTGGTATGTAACCCTTGTTATTTTTATATGTTTTTGTTTTGTAATGTTTTTTTATTCAGTTTTATATAATTCAAAAAGACCTTGATGCAACATAATACCAAAAATTCCTGTTTTAGAAATAAATTCTTCTTCTTCTATTTTTATTTTACTGCCCACAGTAGCCTTACAAATAAAAATATTGCCCCCATCTAAACAACTCATTTTTCCTGTTTTATATAATTCAGTCCAACCAAATTGTTCATACTCATTATATTCTTCATTTATTAAAAACCTTCTCAATAAAACACTATCCTTTTTAGAATCATTTTGTTTTACCATATACCAACGAAATAAATCGATTTTATATTTTCCGGCAATATTTATCTGGTTGACATTTGGTGCTTTTTGAATTATATAAGATTGAGGATTTGAATTTTCAATCTTTTTTTCTGTATAAGGTTTTATTTGATATTTTCCACTCCAATTATCTTTTTGTTCAACAATTTTGTCTTGAGAATACATCGAAATATTTACAAATAAAAAAGTAATCAAAATAATTAGTGATTTTAATTTTTGCATTTAGTTTGTTTAATTTTATACGGTTTGTAACCCTTGTTATTTTTTATGCTTTGTTGTTTTTGTGTTTTAAACTCAATTAGTATTCTTTTAAAGGAGTTCCTTTTTCTGTTCTAAAATTATTTGATATCAAAAACTGATAATGCTTATTGGGCTCTAAATCAACTTTTACTGTCCAAGATTTATTATCTGATGACCAAAACCTATCTATTATTTTGGGGAAATAGTCTTTTCCTAAATTGCCATAATCAACTGAAGTATTATGCCCGTTAAGAGGTTCGGAAAATTCAATTGTAAGTTCTTTAGTATTTGGATTTACTGAAATACTATTGTTTTGAAATTGCTTAATTTTTAAGATCGTAGGTCTCGATTTATCAAAATCATTATAAAGTTCTTCTAACGATTTTGAAAAGAATTTAGTTCTGTTTACGAAATATTCAACCTGTGTTTCGTTGGTGTAATCTAACTCAATCATTTCTTTTATTATGGCTTGTTTGTCTTCTGCATTATTATAATTTATTTCGGCTATTATATAACCTATATAATAACCCAAATCTCTTACTCCAAACTCATTAGGAGCATCGCTCCAAAGCCATTGAGATACATTATTCCCATAAAACATTTCTTTTTCAAACTCATTTTTTACCCTTTCGTTTTGCTTCCCATAATTTATGGCTGGAACCTCAGAAGATACTCCCATTGCTTTAGTAGAAACAAATTCTGCAATTCCTTCGTGCAAGCAGTAAGAAAGAAGGTTATGCACCAATTCGTTTTGCTGTGTATGTACATACTCGTGTACATTTAAAAGCACTAAATTGTTGATTGGATTACTGTCAAAAAATTTACGCCTTCCTGCTCTAATATCTTTTGGAAATTCGGATGTTACCGTATTTTTATCTGCCATTGCTATTTCACTGCCAATGAGCACCAAGCTGTCTAAGTATGTTCCTCCTGTTCGTAATGCTCCAATTGTAAAATGCATTTTTGCAGGTTTTAATTTTGGGTAAATTGCTCTTATTTTTTCAATCCCATTATTTAATTCATCAATATAATCATCAGTTTTTAGTGTGTTTTGACGAATTGATGTCCAAAATTTAGGGTAATTATTAATAGCAATTATATAGTCTTTTGGAGTATAGTTTCTTGCTTGCATAATACCCTTTAAACCCAAAGAACCTTTTTGTATATATAGGCTGTCAAGATATTTATATTGCAGTGTAGAATCTTTAGTTGTCGTTATTTTATCATAAGCATTCCAAAAATTATTAATATCAGAAACGATAATATTTTGATTTGAATTATTCGCTGTTTTATCACAACTGAAGAGTGATAAAGCCAAAATTATAGGTAAGATGATATTTTTCATTTTTGTTATTAAACGTTTTATTCAGCCCAATTAATTTTACTGGTTTTGTCAAGATATATAATACCATCGAAAGCCTTTCCAATATCATTTGTTTCGGTTTTACTGTTTCTAACTCTTGCTCCTGCACCACTCATAGTCGTTAAATCTTTTTCTAAATAGGTTTTTAAATCCTGATTTGTTTTAGCCTTTCTTAAATTTATAAACGTATTAGGTTTTCCCATCTGTTTTAGGCAATAAGTAAATGTGTTTTCTAAAACTTTATCATATTTGAATGTTTTAAAAGTCCAATCATTTGTTTTATTTGCGTCAAAAGGATATGCTATAAATTCACCTTGCCCAAAATCTGTCGCAATATTAAAATATGAACGCCATACCTTTTTCTTAATTGATGTCCTGTAACATCAACAATTCCGTTAGATACCCAATCACCAATATGAGCATTATGTGCCCAATGAAGTGCTTTTGATTGATGTCCGTGAAAATTTAAAATCCATTCAATATTTTCAGCCATATAAATATCCCGAAAACCGTGTATTCGCTGTTGAACATTTTGGTTAATTGTTGTTACAAATTGCCCTAAAACTTCAACTTGATGATATGCTAAATTAAATTCTTTTTCAGATGTTTTACTTTTGAATATTTCATAATTATCAATAAAATAGTTCTTTAGTTTTGCATACTCAATAAAGTAATCTGTTTTTTCACTTTCATCAAACGATTGCCATAAATGTTTTCTGAATCCATTAATTTTATAATCGGAATCAACTGTTTTTAAATAATCTTTAACTCTATTAACATCTGAAACTATGTATTGCATTTCGCAACCATACAGATGAATTTTATCTGAATTATTTTGGTTGTATTCTCTTAACCAATTCATTAAATGATAAAATTCTTTGGTTCTGTATCTCCAGGTCGAGTTGTGTTCATTCATAATGGTTTTTAAGTCATTACTTTTTCCTTGAATATAGTCGTTAAGGTATTGTCCTTCTCCAAAGCTTGTTTCGATAATGAATACCTTAAACCCGTGTTTTTCAGATAGATATTTCATTAATTCCTCGGAAAGAAGCGTAAATTCTGCTGTTCCGTGAGTATCTTCTCCGTAGCCAACAATTCTGACATTATTTAGTGCATCGTCCAAAAACGAAAATGAATTTGCTTTGATGTTTTCAAATCCGAAAGCATATTGTTCTAAATTGGAATTACATTGTGAGTAACACGATACATTTAATAATGTAATTAGAAAAAATGTTAGTTTAAATTTCATATAGGTTCAAATATTTTATATCTCATAGTTGTTTTATTTATAAATACCAAATTGGGTTTGGTATATAACCCTTTTTAATTATAGCCTATTGTAGTCTGTTTTTATTTCCTTTTCCATACAGTAAAATGGCTGTTCTCTTTCTGGAAAATTCACCTTTCCACTTATGCAATAATTCCTTTTTTTATAAAACTCAATAACTCTATCGTTTTGACTGTAAGCATCTAATCTTATTGAAGAGTAGTTATTCCCTTTTGCGAATTCCTCTGCAAATTCCATCAATTTTTGTGCGTAGCCTTGTTTTTGGTGTTTAGGATTAATTACAAGTCTATGAATAACTAAAACTTTTGAATTATTAAATTTCCAATTAACAGATTGATATTCTGTTTCTTGCTCTTCACTTATATTGATTGCTCCAATTATTTCATTGTTATTTTTTAGAATGTATAGCACTTCTTTTTTTAAATCATTTTTAATAATTGTAATTGTTGGGTAATGATTAGTCCATTGATAGATATTATTTTGTTCTAATTCTTTTTTCGCATTTAAATATATTTGAAATAATTTTTCTAAATCAGACAGTTGTCCTTTTTGGATTATTAATTGATAAATTTCTGTTGTTTCTAATTCGGTATCGTAAATTAAAACTCCTTGATTTTTATCATCAAGTTGTTCCATTAATTTTCCATCTTTATTCCATACAGTACTTTTACCAATACTTATAAAATTATTGCAATTCCCTACACAGTTAGACATTAATATTGGTGTATTAAATTCATTTGCGATTTTTGGGAAATGCAAGTATGCTTTTTCTACTCCAGTTTTTGGTTTGGCTACACTCGCAATATATATATCTGCATAATTTTGTTTTGCATTTACAAAGTGTTCTCGTTGTAAGGTTTCGTAGCAAATTCCAATTGCTATTCTCTTTTCTTTAATGTTTAGAGAAATTTGAGTGTTGCCATTAATAAAATATGGTAACTCGTCAGAATGTAGTATTTGTTTGGAATAAACAATGCTCTTTTTATTTGGCTGAAAAATGAGCATACTGATGTTTATTCCGTCAATTCCATTTGTTGGCATTCCAATTCCTATAGTTATTTCTTTTTTATCAGATAATGTCTGAAATGGATTAAAAATATTGTTTTCTACGTCTGTCGCAAGTTCTTTGGCTAAGTTGGGTTCGTAACCTGTAATTGATAACTCAGGAAAGAATATTAAATCAGAGTTTAATTCTATTGCACGTTCAATTATTCTCAAGTGATTTTTAATATTCTTGTTAACTTTTCCTTTAAAAGAATGTGTTTGTGCAATACAAATTTTCATTTATTAAATAAATTTTTTAATTATAAATACCAACTTTTTTGGGTTTGGTATGTAACCCTTTTTTATTTTAAAATTCTGTTCCTTTTTTCCATAAATAAACATCTTTCGGAATTGACTTTTCTTGTTTAACTCCATACCAAACCGTTATCCAAGTGTCTTTATCTTTTTCCCAAGTAACCTCATCTATTAAAATAGATCCATTTTGTCTTTCTTTTTGAGTATATTTATCAGAAATACCATTTCTAAATTCGCCTTGAGCGTCATCTAAAATAAATTGCACTGCAATAGCAGGAATACCGTATTTTTTAATGGCTTCTAATTTTGTTAAAAGCATTAATTCTTGAATAGATAAATTGTCTTCTTTGTATTCTTTTCCATTAAATTTTAATAATGTCTTTTCTTTAGTGATTTTTTCTTTAGAATCACAATTACCACTTTCATCTTTATAGTTTGTGGTTTCGATAATTTTATTTTTTACTGAAATATCAAAATATCCATTTGTCTTATTTTTAGAAATAATGAGTACTTTTTTTTCATCTATAAACTCACCAATACATTTTGTGTCCCAATAACCATTATATTTTATTACACTATAATTAGTTACTATTTTTTTTAGTGTATTACCTTTTATAATGTATAACGAAATCGTTTCGTTTTCATACGGATTTACTTGAGCAGATCCAACATATCTTACCCTTATTCCAAATGCTCGATTATTATCGGTTACGTTATATGGTGCTGTGTCTATTACTATTTCTACCAACTTTATCGCATCAGAAACCCAATTGTTTGTTTTAGAACTCTCAAAATATTGATGTATTATTTTCCCCGTTTCATTATTTGCTATTACTATATAACTGTTGAGTTCAAAATAATCTTCTCCTTCTTTTACTAATTTAGGAATTACAATGATTGTTTCTTCAAAATTATTAGGATTTTTCTTCGATACTATTAAATCAATTTTGCAATTTTCCTTTTTAATATTTAGATTTTTAAGTACAGCTTCAATTAATTTAAACTCAATTTTTGGTGTTGATATTATAGCTTTTTCTGTTATTTTTACTTCTTCTGTTGTTTGTGAAACACAGGAAGTTACTATTAAAATTAGTAGTGTGATTAAGTATTTCATTTTTTTATTAGAGTTTAGCGGCGTTTTATATTTATTTTTACTCCTTTACATTGTTTTTATTTTATCCAGTCACAAAGATTTTAAGTAAGAATAATAATAGAATTAGTAAAAGGACAAAGAATAAGTTAAGTTTACTTAACAATTTTAATCCCTTTTTATTTAGTCTATAAAAATCAAATAGTAGCAATAGTTCTGTAAAAGCTTCGAATTCTATTTTTAACATACTTTTTAATTTTGCGAATACTTTCAGTGTTAATTTCAGATAATGCAACTTTATTTTCTAAATCAATTTTAGAATAGCATAGCATAGGTTGCTTCATAATTGGTACTACTTTTCTTTAACATCTATTCTCTCCTCTATCGTGTAATCATAAGTAATACTACTATTTATCATTAATTTTGGGTTTATTAACCCTATTTCTTGTTTATTCAGTCTAACCTTTATATAATTAACCGTTGTTAATGAATCTTTTAAAAATGATTTAGGTATTGTATATTTTCCATTTTTTGTGTTTATAATTTCCTTAATTTTTGTTGCTGAATAATTGCCTATTGTATCTTTTTTAATCTCCTTTTTATTTTTAGGTCGCACTAACTTCAGTACTTCTAATGTAGTAGGTATGTTGATGTTTTTCCACGCTAACCTAATGTTTTCATTTTCATAAAATACTTTAGGAAAATAAAACTGAGCACTATCACTTCTCTTTAAGGGTTTAAGAAACGCTAAAGGGTATTTAGTACTATCGGGTAAAATAATTTCAAAATAATACGATTCATTTCGCAATAAATCATCTGTACTATAAGAAGAATGCTTATCATAATAATTTCCTGTTCTTACAAATAACTTTAATGGTTTTCCGTTTAATAAAACCTTAATTTTATCATTGATTATTTGTTTTTTACCATCGGTTAAATTCACTTTTATTTCGCTCAATAACTCCTCTTTATTTTCATCTTTAATATAAATATTCACTTTTAGTTTAGATATATTTTGCGTGTCTTTTTATGAAATTGTAGAAACATCGCAACTCGTAAAAGCGAATAGAATTAATAGTAATTTGTAGTATTTCATTTTATTAAAAGTTGATTGCTTCATTTAATTATAAATACCACCTTTTGGTTTGGTATGTAACCTTTATTAATTTTATGTGTAGATATTAGACTGCTACGTTTTCTGTTTTTAAATTATGCTATTCCAATTTCAATTCAGAAGTTATTTTTAAACCTGTTTCAATATCATTTGCCAATTCTTCTATAATTTTTATAGTATCTAATTTTCCAGATGGAAAAGAAAATAACCCGTTAGAATTTTCAACAGCCAAATACATTTGTTGATTTTGAAATGACAAGAGTATTGGTTGGCTAAATTTTTCTTTTAAGGTAACTATTCTCTCCATAAGAGCAACAGACAAAACATAATGAGCCTCTACTTGATCGGTACTGTAAACCAAAAACTGATCCGTAAATCTAGGGTCTTCTAAATGGATTTTTTGCTCATTGGTAAACTTAAAACTAGAAGCCCTATCTAATTTAGTCTTTTGATTATTCGTTAAAATGATAGTATGTCCATTTAGTTTTTTCTTAAAACTCAACCAACAGAACATTCCTCTAAATGTAAAATACACATTGTCTGCAGTTTTATTTGTCAACACATTTTTCAATATAAATTGATACAGAATAACAAATATATTTAGAATAGGAATGCGCATCAATATTCCTATAAATTTGTTAGATACATTATCTTCTACAATACCAATATCAGCGATATTCATTGTTTTTTCATTTGCTTTACCTATTATTTGCCCATAGCTATATATTGGCGTGTCTGTTTTTACCCAAGAAAACAGTTTACTATTGGTAATCTCCTTAACTGGGGCTACAACTTGTTGCGTAAATCCTACCTTAGGAAACAACATCTTTACCATCTTTGAAATAGTTTCAGTTTCTTTTATTTTATATTTTTGAAATGCTTTTGCAAAAATATACGCAGTTGGATATAACAACACAATTAGCCCAATAATAGGATACATATATGCATAAGGATTGCTTTCTGTCGCTTGAAATTGCCTAAAAAACACTATAAGACTATTTTCTGAATTATAAAAATAAGTAGTTCCCATATTTAATAACATTAATACAAAATATAAGCCTGTAATAATCCACATTATTTTCTGAAAAAATAGTGTGCGTTTTCTCTGCTTGTAAATTGTGTTTAATACACCTTTAACATCCGAATATACTTTTTGTATCAGTAGATTATCCATAGTTTTTACCAGTTAATCGTGTTCCAAGGGCTGTTAAAGTTTTCTAATAGTTGCATAATTTATTTAGTTTTATTCAACATCATCTTCAAGGTTATAAAAGAAAGCATTAACTTTTTCTGGTTGTAATTCTTGAAGTACTTTAACTATTTGAAGTTCTTTACTTGTAACTTTAAAGGTGTGTATTTTGTTATTAACATAAAGACTTGCTTCTATTGATGAAAACAATCTAGGAAAAATATCCGCTAAGAGACCTAAACCTCTTGGAACAGTAATAATTTCATCAAATCCAATTTGTTCAATATCTTTTATCTCTACCTTCTTTTTTGAGAAGTTATAAAATATAGGAAACTCTATTTCTGTGCGACTTATTTTTATGCTTGCCAATACTTGAGTAAAGTAAATAGCGGTAAGTACTAATAAAACTAGTACTTGTAAGTAAACAGAATATTCCTTGTTTTCACCTAAAGCATCTGCAAAAATTAATATTTTATTTGTGCCAAATGTAAAAGAAGCTATATAACCTCCAATGCATACATAAAAAAAAGTATATACTAATTTTGTAAAAATAGAGGTGCCAAATTTATATGGGAAGTCGCCTCTAGGCATTTTTGTAGCTTCTAATTTTTTACCAATTTGATTTAATTTGTTGTCTAAAACGCTCATTTTTTTAATTTTTAGTTATTTAATAATTGCTTAATATTTACTTCTTTTTGTTCTGCTTTAGGGATTTCTAAAAGTGTATCGGATTTATCTTTTCTAATTCCAGCAATAATACTTGCAGGAAACATTTGTATTTTATTATTGTAACTTGTTACGGCTGCATTATACGCTCTACGAGCAGCAGAAATTTGATCTTCAATATCTGTTAAGTTATATTGGAGGTTAAGAAATTGCTTATCTGCTTTTAAATCTGGGTAGTTTTCTACATTAATATTTAAACCACTCATTACTTGTGTTAATTCGTTAGATGCTTCAATTTTTTCTTTAGGTGCTTTCGCTTTTTCTACTTGAGTTCGTAATTGGGTTACTTTTAAAAGCACTTCCTTTTCGTGTGCTAAATACTTATTAAGCATTGCTACCAGATTAGGAATTAAATCGAATCGTTTTTTAAGGTAGATTTCTATACTTCCGAAAGCTTGTGATGTTAGGTTTTTTTTAGCAATTATTTGATTGTTTGTTACAATTGATGCAATAATTAGTATCATAAAAAAAAACGGTAATACTTATTGTTAATCCCATAATTAATTATTTTTTAATATTTATTTTAGATCGTTTTATCCTATCCAATCACAAAGATTTTAAGTAAGAAAAATAATGTTAGGATTAATAAAAAAACAAAGAGTAAATTAAGTTTACTTAACAATTTTAATCCCTTTTTATTTAGTCTATAAAAATCTAATAGTAGTAAAATAATAGAAATAGGAATAATAGCGGCAAAATAAAAAAGAGCACTTATATCTCCCATCCTACCAGGGTGATTAGGGTCGTGAAAAAACCAACTGAAAAATGTTGCAATTAGAATAAGTACAAAAAAGACAAGTAATCTTACTAAAAAATATTTCATCTACTTCGTTTTTTTTAATTATTGTCAACTCCTTGTTGTTTTTATTTAATAAATGTGCATATCTAATTCGTCAAAGTCTTTGATTCCAGACAGTTTAATTAGATTTTTTATTTCAATATTATTCCAAGTTTCTTTAAATATTTCATCATTTCCTTCAGCATCCTCATTGGTGTTTTCTTTGATTAATTTCTTTTTTGTTAAAAAGTTAATATTTGTTGTTTTATTTATAATTAGATTATTATAACTTTCTGAGTGGTATTCAATTAGTTTAAAATTAGAATTCTGAAATCTAAATGTATATTTCCAAAATCCGTATCTGCCGTGATCATAATGAACTATTAAATTTCCTCTTTGAATTATAATCCTAAGATTAGGCGGAAAATAAACTCCTCCATCTTCATTTTCGGATGAAAAACAATCATAATTTTTATCGGCAAGTTGATAACCATCTCCATTTTTTAGCAATACTATAATGCCTCTTCTATTTCTATCTATTTTTTCCTCAAACCGATTTATTACTACATTATTTTTATCTGTCCTTTTAATTATAAGAACGCAATCATCTTGTCCGTCTTTGTTTAAGTCTCCAAAATATTTTTGAAACGCTACATATCCTTTTGGAATAAAATCAGTTAGTTCTTTGTTTTGTGCATTACAACTAACAATTATTAAAAAAAACAAGGGTAATATTCTTGAAAATTTATTCATTTGGTTTTAATTTAATTCGGCAATTGTATTATACTGAAATAGGTTGACTCTTTTTTTGTTAATTTTCACCGTTCAAAATAATTTTTTCAGCCGTTTAGAAGGCAAAAAATAATTTGAACTATGTTTTGTTTTTAAATCGTTAGTTCAGTCAAATTTACATTATTTTTCCGATAGGATTTATATTTGATATTCGGATTTAAATGTACTTCGGCTGGTTTTCTTAAATCGAGGCTAAAATGGGTTCTTAAATTATTCCATTTTTTGACTTTTCTTCTATTACCATTGATGATGAATATCCTCCAGTTCCGCCATTATGCCAATACCAAATATTTTCAGATTGAGACTTTAATATGTACCAACCTAAGCCAATATCCATATTTTCATTTAATTCAAAAGTTTTCACTCTTGTAAGTTTAAGTTCCTTGTTTGAATAGTCAAATTGAGAAATAGCAAATTGCGATAGGTTTTCGACTGTTGAAAATATTGCACCTGCACCAGCCAAAACTGAAAACTCCCAATTTGGAACTCCTTTTCCTTCTTTATTTAATCCTCTTACTAAATTTCCTTTTATTTTATTAATCTCTGATGTTGAATTTTGCATATCATATTTGGAAAATATTTTATTCTGTAGTAGGCTTTCATAAGTAACATTCTCAATTTTACTTAATGTAAAACCGAGTAATCCTGTTCCTAAATTTGAATATTGATTTTCTCCTTTATTTGATAATTCAAGATACTTTGTTAAATATTCTTTCAATTCTTTTTCTGTGTATTCTTTATATGGGTTTTCTGGGTTAACTTTTGTCAAATCAAGATTTGTTGGTAAGCGAGGAAGTCCAGATGTATGATTAGCCAAATCAATAAATGATATTTTTGTACTGTTATTTAAAGGTATTTTTAAATAATCATTGATATTCTCATTTAGCTTAACTTTTCCGTCTATAACAAAATTTGCAAGTAGAGTAGATGTGAAAACTTTAGATATAGAACCTATCTCAAAAATGCTTTTTTTGTTATCAATGGTTGAGATAGTATCATTTTTCTTACTTATTCCAAAATAACTAACTTTCCCGCCTTTAATTATTGCAATCGAAATTTGTGTGTGATTTGGAAATATTTTTACATTTTCAAATATGATTTCAGATTGTTCTTTTGTTATTAAACTCTTTTTAATAGTTAAATTATTGATTACATTTTCTGAATTAACTTCTTCAACAAAAGGTTTAACAAAAAAACCGTTTATTTCAGAATTATCATCTATTGAGATATTGAGAACGAAAACAGCACGTTCAAATGTTGTTTTATATGAAGCATAAGTTCCATTTTTATATTTTAAAAATTCTCGATTATTTATATTTCCTGCTTGAGACTTTAAACTCTTTAGAAATTCGGTAGTTTTACCTATTGGTAACGCATCTTTCATTTCAACTGCAAACATTGAAAATATTGCTTTGTAATCATCATTATTATAATTTCTTACAAAATTTTCGGTAACAACTTTGCTTGATGGGTTTTCAATCTGTCCGAATGAAGTATTAACTATTAAAGTTAAAATTATCACTATTAATTTTTTCATTTAGATTTTGTTTTTTGTGTAGTTGTTGGGAGTTTAAAAGCACTTTATTTTCGGTTTAGTACTTACTTTATTTATACGCGCTAATCTTGACTTAATTACTTGATATCAATAATTTATATGCTTTTTTAGCAACTGGTTTTATTGTTTTCAATTGTTCACTACTCCAATTAGTTCTGTATTTTTATTTCGTAAGTCAAGCCCTCCTTCTAAAACAGATTTCAAATTTAATAAATAGAAAGACCAGCCAAAGGCACAACCAAGTCGAATATTTTCTTTTGAATTATTGTCTAAAGGTATTTCTGTTTGTGTGAGTTTTACTAAAGTTTGATTTTCTTCTTTTGATAATTCTACTAAAACTTTACAATTTCCTGCAAAAGTAAATTCAATGCTGTCAGTTCCGTTCGCATTAATTATACTCCCTTCTTCATAATGATTTTGTGCAAACCAATTCCACTTATAGGTACTGTCAGATATAGTGTTTTCACTTGGAAGTGTTTTCTTACCTTCTTTTGAGTGAAATGAGGCTTTAGATAAAAACCACTTTTCAAGTTCTTTACTTTTTGTCCAAAAGTTGTAGACTGTTTCTAAATCGGTGTTTACAAAAATACGTTTTGAAAACTGTGACCAATTAAAATTTTGCATATTTTTTAAATTTTCTCATGTTATTTATTTACTTGTTGCTAACGGTTTGTGAAAGAATAATAAGGGAGTTCAAAGGACTAAACTTTAATTTTATCACTTTGTTGGCAGTAGTTTTTATCTTTTCATTTCTACTTCCATTATTCCTTGTCCGTTTTCTCCTAAATATTTTAATAAGATTTCTTGAAAAGCACCAGTTCCATTGTCGCTATTAGTAAAAATTACTAGACCTTGTTTTGTCTTTGGTATTATAAAAGCGATTGTATGTACACCTATATCATCTCCTCCGTGAACCATTGCAAAATCATTATTTGAATTAATGTTTTCGTCAATCCACCAACCCAACCCAAAATGCTTAAAATCATTTATTCTAACCTGCTCAGATACCATTTCTTTTAAAAGTTTTTTAGATATACCAGCCCCATTTACAATGTAATTTACAAATATTGTATAGTCTTCAATGGTGGTTAATAAATCATCTGCTCCATTAGCATAATTTCTTTTTAAATTAGGATATTTTTCACCTCCTTTTTCTGTATGCCATTTTGCAAAATTAGATTCATATTGTTCATCCCAAACAAAATTAGTATTGTCCATTTTAAGAGGCTCAAATATTAATTCATCTGCTAATTGTTGAATGCTTTTCTCGAATTTATTTTCCAATACTTTTCTCAAATATTCAAATCCTTCCCCTGAATATTGATATTGAGTTCCTGGCTCAAATTCAAAACTCAATTTTCCATCTTTATTATTTCCTCTCCAATTAGAAAATCCTGTTTGATGGCTTAAGATAATTCTTATGGTTAGTTTTTTTGTATTTGTATCATCAATAATATCTGGGTCGATAAAATATTTATAAACAGGCTCATCTAAACTCAATTTACCTGAATCAATTAATTTTAACGCTACTAAAGCTGTAATTGGCTTTGTTAATGAAGCAACATTCCAAATAGTATTTTTGGGTGCTTTTTTTCCTTTTTCCAATTCGCCAAAAACACTAATTTGTTTAATTTCTCCATTTTCAATATATCCAATTCCCAATGCAGGAATACTCATTTGATTTAACCATTTTTCTGTTTCGTCTTTATCTTTAAATAATAATTCCCTGTCAATTGGTTTGTCAACATCTCTATGGTCGTAACTTAACCCTTTGTTTAATTTCCAATTTCCATTTTCTAATATCCATAAGTGGGTAAATTTTGCAATACTAGTAAGATATTCTTCTTTGTTTTTTTCGATAGCATAAAAACTATGTATTCCAGTTTCTATGGCTCCATACAAAACACCATTTTTCTTTAATGGATATATTTCTAACGATTTTTCATCTAAAACTCTTTTGGGTTTATAATTTAATTTACAAAGCCCGTTTTCTATTCCTAGAATAAATTCTGATTTTGAATTTGTAATTCCTGATTGATCGTGATAAAACTCAAAATTATCACTTACTAATTTTTTAAATTGTGTGATGTCACAAGTATTAAATCCAATGTTAAACAGAAGGCTATCTTTTTCTTTTATTGATTTGTATAGTTCAGATGACTTGTCAACTTGAGCAGTAATTAATGTTGTAAAAAGTAATAGGTTAATTAATAATAAATATTTTTTCATTGTTTGTTTTTTATGTTTCAAAATTAAATATTAAGTCTCAAAAAAGACTTTAAAAGTACCCGACAAATATTTAACAATATATTGTCGGACTCATAAGGTGCTGAAATTAAACTGTATATGTAACTTGTTGTTTTTCTCTATATTTTAAAATTGGTGACATTTCTTAAATTTAATTCTAAAGTTTATGTGTGTTCAAATTACTGCAACTCTGTGCTATGCGCAACTCTTGGTTATTTTAAATTAATGTTTCTGATATTACTTACTATAATGTGTCATTTTTGCACCAAAATCATTCACAAACATATCATCTAACTCATCTGCTTTAATGGCTAACTTTGCAATTTCCTCTAACATTTCATTTTTATTATCAGAATACAAATCGCTTATATGCACTCGATAGGATAGGTAAATTTGATTGTCTGAAATAGACAATCGGTGCTTACCCATATCTGCAGTTAAAATATATTCATATACTTTTGCTAAGTTTTTACGTGGTAAATCATTTAAGGGAGATATTGCAAACAAATAATTATTATCATAGACAAACATTCTTATTGCTGCACTTCCTTGATGAAAATACCAACGCTCTCTACCAGAACGAGCTAAAACAGGATCTTTGTTTAATTTTGTTATGGCTTCTTCAACTTTTAGAGTTAAGTCTGAAAGTGGATTTTCCTCAAATATTTTTTCGTCAATATCGGTTCCGCAATTAGGACAATAGCTTGTTTTTTCTTCAATTAAACCATTACAACTATGACAACCTATGGTACAACTATTAGTTAATTCGCTAACAATTTCTAGTTCTTCTCGAAGTGTTTCCATAGGAATTGCAAAACCCATATTATCCGCTTCCGAAAATTTAGAAGTTACAATGCCTATTAACTCGCCTTTTTCATTAATTACAGGACCGCCACTATTTCCAGGATTAATAGCAGCATCTGTTTGTATAAAATTACTACCATCAATAATTTGACTAGGGTTATATACAATACCTTCTGTAACTGTAAATGGCATTCCAAATGGATATCCTAACACCATTACTTTATCTCTAGAGGTCGTTTTATTATCGTGCTTTGTAAGTATTGTTTTAGTAGGTTTTGGCAAGTTTTCGGCTTGTAAAAAAGCAATGTCTTTCCCTTGATTTACATAGATTACTGTTGCCAAGTACCTGTTTTTATCTTGACTTTCTATACTAACTTCTAAACTACCAGAAACCACGTGATAATTAGTTACAATAATGTTGTCTTGAAGGCTATAAAACCCTGTTCCAGAACCGTTAGAAGTATTAATTCTATAAACGGAATTTTCTATATTATGTATTACATTCATTGTTTAGTTTGTTTTAAAATTAGCCATTATTTGTTGCATTGCTTCCATAGACTGTTGCATTTGCGTTCCCATTATTTTCGATAAATCCATACCAAAATTATTTTCAAAAAGAGTGTCCTCCATAATGGCTTCCATTCCTTTTAACAAAATAGGTGTTGCTTGACTCCAATCTAAACCATTGGCTTGTGCCATAGCATCTGTAATGGGTTTGCTTATACTTTTATCTACTAAATTATAATAGAATAAGTCGTAAAAACACGACTGTAGTAAATTTGAAGCATCTTCAAATTTAGCATTAGCTATCATATCTTGTGCATTGGTATAACTGTCTTCCCAATTTTCTCTAATATTCTCTTTTTTACTGCTGTATTTATGTGGTATAAATGTTTCTATTTGATATATGTCTTCTGAAAATTTATCGCTTGTATAACTCTTTAATTTTTCTAAACTTACTTTTCCGTTTAGCAGTCGGTTTTGAAAAGGAGTATTTCTATCATAAATACCATCTATTGCTTCTTCCAATACAGTACGTAAATAGCCCTGTGGTTCGGCATAAAATTCTATTTTTTTTAATGTAATATTTAGTGTGTACCAAGCATTGTTTGTGTGTCGTTTTTCCATATAATGGTCAAAATTCTGTATGCCTTTTTCTATTATTTTTTGATAATTAGCATACGCTTCTTCTTTTAGATTATCATCAAAAAGCATTATTTTTGGCTCTTGAAGGTGTGTTGCTTCATACTTTTCTATAAACTCATCATCATAACTATCAGCATAGTAACAAATTTCTCTAAGTATGCTGTAAATTTTATAAGGTTCACATAAATTCAGGGGACAAGAAAAAGAAAAGAAAACCAAGTTATTTTCTAAAGCTACATTGGTTAAATTAAGTGGATGCATCCGTATTTCTGCCAACCTACGCATTAATGGTATTTTTTTAGCATTTTCTATATTTAGAAAAGGGCATTTTATCAATAACTCGTTTTCTGTTTGAGTAATGCTTACCATCACAGAACCATGGGCTATTTCATTAGTGTTTCCATTGTTTTTGCTTTGTAGATGATTCCCTACATAATCTAACAATGTGGGAACAACTTTATTATATTGTTTGCTCTTAAAAAATGCCACAGCTTCATCCCATTTTTCATCTTGTCGAGTAGTGGTTTTTTTTGTGATTAATGGCTGAAAGTAGTTGTTGTTTTTATCCATCATATTTCTTATATTAATATTTGTAAAATTTACCGACTTTTATTATTTTGTAGGATTACTCCATAGCGTTCCATCATAATCTGGGAAATAGTAATCGTCTTTTATTCCCATCATTATATCGTATTCTAATAGTGTTAAAATGGTGTTTCCTGTTGTTCTTTTAGGTGCATTGTAAGGATAATAAACGACTTTAATAGTATCGTTGCTTATTTTTCCTTGAAGTGTTTTTAGTACTAAATAATCTGAAGATTGAACTTCATCAGCATCTCCTTGCCTAATTAATTTTGCAATAATTTTTATGGTGTCTTGTTTTTTTGCTTCGGTAGTTAGATGCTGTGTAAATGACTCCCTTTTATCCAAACTTAAATTTAATGTTGTAAAATAATCGGATATGATTTTTCTTTTACTTGTATTAAATTTTTGAGTTGTGATGTTATAATTGGAAGTTTCATACCCTTTTCTGGTATCAAAATAAACACTGGCTATTTCTTTTTTGTAAGAAAATAAATTATGAATGGTATAATCTGTATCATATCTATGTTCTGTGTTTTCATCAATATCATCTCCGTATTTGAAAAAAGTCAAACTCCAATTTACATTTTTGTTTGCTATTAAAAAACTGTCTTTTTTAATATAATTAACAATAAAACTGTCAATTTTTATTTTGTGCTGTTCGTTTTTGATGTTGTAATTTTTTACCACAAAAAAATCGTTCCGTCTTTTATAAAACTTCCCAATAACTTCAAGGGTATCTGCTACATATATCCTATTTGGTTTTAAATGATATATTCTAAAGGATTTATCCTTGTCTTCTTTTTTACAAGAGAAAAGACTAACAGTAAAGAATAATATACAAAGTAATGTAGTTGTTTTCATAGTTAGTTACAATTCAAAACTTTTTAAAAGTGTTTTAATGGCTTCAATTTCTATTTGTTGTTTTTTAAACAGCTTTTCTAAATGTACAATTTTGGTGCTTTGGGTTTCAATTTTATCCTGTTGTATGTTAATCATTTCCTGTTGTTCTTGTACGGCATTAATTAGTGCATACGTAAACTTATTAGGATCTACTTCTAAGAAACGTTCTGATTCTAATTTAGTATTAGACTTATTTACAACAACTTCTCTTACCATATCTGGTGCAATTTTTTGCAATTCTTGTGCAATAACACCTTGATAGATACGCTCGTCAAGAGATTGATTTTCACCCAAAAGCACTTTCATTTTGGCATTATAAGAAAAATTAACAGGTCTAATACTTGTAATGAGTTCTAAACCCTCGTTATAATTACTTACATTTTTTTTTAATCGTGAATCTGAAAAAACTGCCCAAGTTCCTCCGCCTAATTTGTTTGCTGTACCATTTACAGATAGGTTTGCAGTAGGAACTGCGGTGTTTATACCGACGGCATCATTAATTCCGTCAACAAATAACATATGTGTTTGATTGGTACTTTCTACTATAAGTCCTCCGTTATTTTGAATTTCAACAGCTCCATTATCAGCATTTATTATTCTACCTGCTCCTGCTCCTCCTTGATTATATGCCTGATTTAAAGTATTTAAGCTAACAAGGTTGCTAACATTTTGAAAACTTACTACCCCTGCCCCATTTGTTGCCATAACTTGATTGGAAGCACCATCTGTAAGTGGCATATCATACGCATCATTTATATTCATCAATCCACTTTTATAAATGGTAAGGGCGTTGCTTTTGCTGCTAATTGTTCCATTACCAATGGTAAATAACCTATCTTGACTGTTAAAAAAAACAGGGTCAATAGGTGTATAAGGTGTGTTATACGAACCAATAGCAGTCTCGCTAAAAGAAGGTGCTGTTGAGCCAAATCCAAAAGCGGTTGAGGATAATCCAGAGGCAACTGTTGCAATGCCAAAAGCTGTTGAAGTATCTCCAGTGGCTTCTGAGCCATTACCAAAAGCCGTAGAAACAGCTCCAGAAGCTACTGTTTGATTGCCAAAAGTAGTTGTGGTAATACCAGAAGCTATTGTTTGAAATCCAAAAGCAGTTGAGTAATCTCCAGAAGCTATTGTTTGAAAACTAAAAGCGGTTGAGTAATCTCCAGAAGCTTCCGTACCATTACTAAAAGCCGTAGAAACTGTTCCAGAAGCTATATTATTAATACCAAATGCTGTAGAAATATTCCCAGAAGCCAGAGAACTAACACCAAATACTGTTGAACGTTGACCAGAAGCTACTGTGTTTTGACCAAAAGACGTAGAGGCATGCCCAGAAGCCTCTGTGTTTTCACCAAAAGCAGTAGAATAATCTCCAGAGGCTATTGTACTAAAACCAAAAGCTGTTGAAGGAAGAAAACCTGAAGCAATCGTTTGAGAACCAAAAGCCATAGCATGTTGTCCTAAAGCTGTTGTTTGAGAACCAAAAGCGGTTGCGGTCTGTCCAGAAGCAATTGTTTGATAGCCAAAAGCCACCGTATTCGATCCAGAAGCAGTTGTACTCCAACCAAAAGCTGTTGAGAGAAACCCAGAAGCTATTGTACTAAACCCAAATGCTGTTGAAGTATCTCCAGAAGCTTCTGAGCCATTACCAAAAGCTGTTGAAGAGACTCCTGAGGCTATTGAACTTATACCAAAAGCCGTTGCATCATCTCCAGAAGCTGTGGTGAATAAACCAAAAGCTGTTGCTTCTAAGCCAGAAGCTATTGTACTATAGCCAAAAGCTGTTGAAGTTGCTCCAGAAGCTGTAGTATATTGACCAAATGCAGTTGAAGAAAATTCAGAAGCCGTTGTACCAATACCAAAAGCCATAGAATAAATTCCAGATGCGGTAGTTTGATTACTAAATGCCGTTGCGTAGTCTCCAGTAGCATTTGTTTGAAATCCAAAAGCTATAGAATAGTCGCCAGAAGCTGTTGCATTATAACCAAAAGCTGTTGAATAATTACCTATATTGACATCATCCCAATGGTTACCAAATACCCTACCCGCTCTAAAGGCTGCTTTGTTTGGATTAAAAAACATACGTGTTCCATTGCCAATAATTTCGGTATCAATAGTGTTACCAGCACCAAAGGATCCAGTTACCAAAAAGCCGTCCTCTCCATTAATACGTACAGCACCATCTGTAGCTTCTATATTTTTTCCTATGCCAACACCGCCTTGGTCGTAGGCTTGATCCAGAGTGTTACTAGTACCTATAGTAGCAGTAATTAGTACCCAGGAAACGATATCATTATCCCAAAAATAAAAACCCTTAGGTGTAGTACCATTACCTGTTACAAAAACCAGCATACCTTCTTGATTTATAGTTGGATTAACACCGGGAAAATCATCAACTTTAGGTATTAAAATTCCATCATTATTTGCAGGTGTAACTTGATTTGAAGATCTTATGTCTAAAATAGCATTAGGATTAGTAGTATTAATACCTACCTGTGCATATGATGTATAGCATGCCAATAGCAATAAAAAAAATGTCGAGTAAGGAATAATAAACCCTTTAAGATGAACTGTTTTAAAAAGTAAATTTTTCATAATAATATTGTTTCTACCTATTTATTGTAAAGTTGATTTTAAAAGACTTATAACTATACTACTTACGATGCTTTGTTATAAACAGTCTATATCAATTTCTACCTTTTGTTTTTTAAGTTTACTTTATATTTTTCTTACCTTTAAGGAAGGGTATTAATAGTTTTATGGAATAAATAATACCAAAAAACAGTAATATATCTATACTCATTCTCTTGTGCACTTTATGTCATAACAAATCCTAAGCAGCAACTTTACGAAGTACTTGTTCCAGTTCTTCAAATGCTTTTTCTTGTGATCCTTTTAGTAGTAGTTGTTTTACAACTCCTGCAATAATTTCGATTATATTTCGGCGTGCTTTTACACTTTTTCCAAAGTATGCGTGCATCAATTTGTTAGGTATGATATAATTAATTTTTACGGTGTTTTCATTTGCAAAAAATATTTTTATTGCGTGCATCGAACTTTTTTTAAGCACAATGCATCGTGCTATTTGTCCGTTAGCACCTGTTCTTTGTTCCCAAATATCATACTCTTTAGAACACTCGTAAGAAGGCACTGTTTTTAAAAAATTATGAAGTGTATCTAAAGAACGATACTCGTTTTTAATTTCAATTAAGTTTTCCATAAAGTTAATTTTTTAGTTTATTTATAAGGTCACTTTTATTATGAATTAGATGTGATGTAACTCTAATCAGCACTTAATTCCGATAGCTATCGGGAGTGCTAAATTGTCATACCGTACTTGATACGGTATAAAAGCGACCTTATAAGTTTTCAATATTCATTTGCATTAATTAACTGCACCTTTTTTTACAAATGTTCCTTTATCAAAATCAAGTTTTAAAATATCAATTCCACTTGCTAAATAGCCTGTAGTTATGTTGCTTTCCTTTCCTGTAGAAATTTCAGCCCCTAACATACTATAGATAGTATAGTTTTCTAATCTAACATTATTAGAATATGTTACCCTTATCTCTTCTGTAGTTGTAATTACAATGATGTCGTTAGCCAACTGAAAATCTGAAGCACTTAATACTGCTTCTGTTACCGAATTAAAATCTGTCCATAATGCTCCGGCATCTGTAACATATACTCCTGTAGTACCTATTGGTATTATTAAATCAATACCACTACGGTCAATATTAAAAGTGTCTGTAGAACCTCCTGTAGTAATACTAGGTGGCGTTGTATTTACAGAAGTAACACTGTTTAATGGATTCCCTCTAAAAGCCTGATCGCCAATACTAGTTACATTACTAGGAATAGTAACAGCTGTTAGTTCATTATTTTCAACAGCACCAAGGTCTATAGTAATAATGCCATCAGGAATTGTCACATTTGTTAATTGATTACCACTAAAAACATCAGCACTAAGACTTGTAAGGTTTTCTGAAATAGTAACACTTGTTAATAGATTATATTCAAAAGCACCAATGCCTAAATTGGTTACACTGTTAGGAATTATAACACTTGTTAATTGATTTGAACCAAAAGCCTCATCTCCAATACTTGTTACACTATTAGGGATAGTAATAGTAGTTAAATTATTATTTGAAAAAGTGTTAAATTCTATTATTGTAAGCTGGTTAGATATAGCTAAATTCATTAAATCATTATCAATGAAAGCAGCAACACCAATAACAGTAACACTATTTGGAATAGTAATGCTGGTTAATTGATTGCTTTGAAAACCTTGCTGACCAATACTAGTAACACCATCAGGAATAACAACACTTGTTAGTCCTTTGTTTTGAAAAGCACTTAGTCCAATACTCGTAACACTATATGTTACACCAGCATAAGACACTGTTGCAGGAATATCAACTACAGTACCACCAGCAATATCATAGAATATAGCCTCAATTGTGTTAGTTGTAATAGAGGTTACTTCATAAGTTATATAATCTACAACAAAAGTATCTCCAACTGCAACTATTTCGGTAACAGTATTAAAATCTGTCCATAACGCACCTGCATCTGTAACATACACTCCCGTAGTTCCAAATGGTATTGTTAAATCAATAGTACTACGGTCTCCAAAAGTATCTTGTGCACCAGTAGTTATAGTTGGAGGTGTTAAACTTTCAGAAATAACACTAGTCAATGGGTTATTGGCAAAAGCTAAATTACCAATATTGGTAACACTACTTGGAATGGTAATATTTGTTAATTGATTATCCTGAAAAGCACCAAGGTCTATAGTAATAATGCCATCAGGAATTGTAACATTTGTTAATAGATTATCACTAAAGATGTTAGCACTAAGGTTGGTAAGGTTTTCTTAAATGGTAACACTTGTTAATTGATTGTATTCAAAAGCACCACTTTCAATATTGGTTACACTATTAGGAATTGTAACACTTGCTAAATAATTATTTTCAAAAGCACCATTTCCGATACTTGTAACACTATTAGGAATAGTAATACTTGTTAAATTATTACTTCCAAAAGTTTGATTTTCTATTATTGTAAGCTGGTTAGATATAACTAAACTTATTAGATTATTATCAACGAAAGCAGCAACACCAATAACCGTAACACTATTTGGAATAGTAATACTGGTTAATAGGTTGCTCTGAAAAGCTTGCTGACCAATACTAGTAACACCATCTGGAATAACAACACTTGTTAGCCCTTTGTTTTGAAAAGCACTTATCCCAATACTCACAATACTATATGCTGTACCCGTAGAAGGATGAGCAGCTGTTACAGGAATATCAACTATAGTACCGCCAGCCATATTATAGAATATAGCCTCAACGGTATTGGTTGTAGTAGAAGTAACTTCATACGTTATATAGTCAACAATAAAAGTATCTCCAACCATTATCACTTCTGTAACGGTATTAAAACCTGTCCATAATGCACCTGCATCTGTAACGTATGCTCCTGTAGTACCTAAAGGTATTCTTAAATCAATACCGCTGCGGTCATCAAAAGTGTCATTTGTATTACCAATTATAGTTGGTGGTGTTGTACCCATTGAAGTAATACTTGTTAATAAATTATCTCTAAAAGCTCTTATATTAATAAGAGTAACGCTACTAGGAAAAGTAATACTTGTTAATTGATTATATCTAAAAGCGTCTATACCAATATTTGTAACACTATTAGGAATAGTTACGCTTTCTAATTGATTATTCTTGAAAGCTCCAGCACCTATACTGGTGATATTATTGGGGATAGTGATGTTTTGTAGTAAATTTCCCGCAAAAACTTCTTGACCAATACTCGTAAGACTATTTGAAATCGTTACGTTTTCTAATTGATTATTCTCGAAAGCTTTGACACCAATATCTGTAACATTATTAGGAATAGTTACGTTTTCTAATTGATTAAATGAAAAAGCAGATTCACCAATATTAGTAATACTATTAGGCAAATTAATATTTTCTAGTTGATTCCCTTGAAAAGCAATAAAATTCAAAGTCGTTACACTATTAGGAATAACAACACTTGTTAAACCTTTACCCTGAAGAGCAGCCTGACCAATAACAGTAACACTATATGTTATTGTGCTATAAGTAACTGATGCAGGTATTACAACATCTGTACCACCAGCGGTATCATAGTCTGTAATTTCAACATTCGTTGTAGAAGGAATTACAGTATAGGTTATAAAATTGTCTATAAAAGTTTGCGAATACCCCATTGTAGCGATACATAGCATAATTAAAATAAGTAGTGATTTTTTCATAAGAAATTTGTTTTATATTCCCCTTGAAAAAAAGGAACTGTTTTTAAATTAATAGTTAAAGTAAATTTGTATTTATTTTTAAAAGTCCATTTTTATAAGTTCTCCATTCAACTTATAATAAAAGGTAAAGCTTGTTCCTCCACTTTCTGGCTTAAGCCTTACGGTATATTCGGTTTTAGATATATCTCCGTTTTTTGGAAATTTCACAAAAGCCATATCCAAAGTAGGATTTTCAATATTTTTTTCGGTTTTTAATTGTTTGCTAGATTTTTCGACTAACTCTCCCAATTTGGTTAGATTAATCTTATCATTTAATTGATACATAAAATCTGCTGCTTTGGTTCCTTTTGGAACTTCAAGGGATATTTCCGATTCTTGTTTCCAAGAACCTTGTGTTGAAAGCCATTCTCCCATTTTCATAGATTCTGGATCTTGGGTAACGGTTGCACTAATCCAATTTCCTAAAGATTTATCATAAGCAATTGTTAAATTAGTGTAATATGCATCATCACCAAATTTGCTTTTCAGTTCCTTTTCTATAGCGCCAAATCCTTCTGCATTGGCTGGTTGTTTACTCGTACCTCCTCCGCAAGCCATTAGTGTTATTAATGCTACTACTATTATTGTAATTTTTAATATTTTCATTTTTGTTTTATTGTTAATTTATATAGGTGTTTACTTGTAAAAAATTGCATGTATTTTATTGTTTAATAAATTTTAGCATTCATTATCGCACTCACTCGTCGTCGTAACTTCCATAGAAGAAGAACAAAGCTCCTCCGCCAAGTATTAAGAGTATTCGAATTATCCAACCAACGGCACTTCCCCAAATATTTATCCAGGCAAGTAGCCTAATTTCGTAATTAAAAATGGAAAGTACAATAGACATAATACCCATTGCTGCAAGTAGCAATCCTCCTTTTCCTATTTTTGATTTAATAGCTTCTATCATTATAATTTTATTCGTTTAAACGACAAAAGTAGATGGTATTAGCGAATAAGAAAATAGAGAATCTATTTCTGATTGGTAAGAATAAATAAGCGTAATACTTGATGGAATATTCGTAAAAAGAGGGGAAATAAATTCACAACCATGAAACCAGTTTAATTATCTAACACCTAAACTTGTAACGAACAACAGGTAATTAAATAAAAGTAATGTTTATAGGTTGTTGTGCAGTATTTACAAACCAACTTCATAGAAATATTATTTAAAATACAATGAATCCAATTTAGTTAAGTAAATACCAACACGTCATTAATTACATATAAACAAACGCTTATTCTATATTTATTTTTTTTATATGGATATAACCTAAAACACTTGTCATTAAAAAGCATATAATACTAAATAGAGTCACAGAGGAAACACCAAAAGTTAAAGGCATTTTATCACCTAAAGAAACTGATAATACACTAAAAGAGTATGGAAAATAAATAGACTGTGGAGCTTGAGAAATAATGATGCCAATAATTGCAAAAAACATACCAACCCCTAAAGGAACTATAAAGTTTTCAAACCTAAAACTTAACCAGAATTGAATTCCTATTATCCCTAAAGAGGCTATAAAAGAAGTAAATAATATTTTTATAAATTTTAAATGTTCGGGTTGAAAATTTAGAAAAGCCAAGCCAGTATGTATAAATCCTAATAATGCGCCAGTTAATAATATAGCGATATAATAATAAACATAAGTAGCAACTATAGCGAAAACGACTATAGTTAATTTCCCAAAATACACACTCCATTTAGGGATTGGTAAAGCGAACAAATGTTTTAAACCTAACGATTTATGTTCTATTTGCATAATTAAACTTGTAATTAACACGATAAACATTGGTATAAAAAATGGAATGGAATTTTCAATTTGGGTAGTCATAAATTTTTCCCAAGGGTTTATTCCTATTTCAGGTGTATTTGTCTTATGTTTTAAAAAATAGGCTATAAAAAATAATATAGGAAAAAGTATTGCGCTAATAATAGTAAGCCAAAAAGCGAATGTTCTTTTTAACTTAATAAATTCATTTTTTATACACGATATATAGAATGATAATACTGTCATAATTTTTAGTTTTCAGTTAGTGATAAGAAAAGTTCTTCTAGATTATTTTTAATAGTTACTTGATAAATATTAATTTTTTTAGCTCTTAAAACATCTATCACTTCTGTAATTTCTTCTTTATTTTTCACTTCAATTTGTACAAAATTATCAAGCAAAGAGGCATTTTTCATTTTCAAATTCTTTAGAACAGACAAAGCTTCAATAGATTTATCTACTTCTATATCAAATTTGATATTCGTTCCTTTAGATTCTTTTAAACTCGCTACAGTATCTTGATATAACATCTTACCATCTCTAATAATCCCAACGTGTGTACACGTTCTTTCTATTTCACTTAACAAATGACTAGATATAAATATTGTAGTCCCATACTTTTTATTTAAGTCTTTAATAAGTGTTCTCATTTCAATAATCCCTTTAGGGTCTAAACCGTTTGTTGGCTCATCTAAAATGATTAGTTCAGGATTACTCAATAACGAAATTGCCAATCCTAGTCGCTGCTTCATTCCTAAAGAATATTCTTTTATTTTCTTATTATTGGCGTGTTTTAGATTTACAATTTCCAATACTTCATCGATTCTGCTAAACGATATATTCTGGCGATAATTTGCTGCAATTCTTAAGTTTTCAACCGCGGTTAAGTGATCATATAAAGAAGGATTCTCTATCAAAGCTCCTACTCTATCTAAAATTTTAAGCCTAGATTTACTATTAAAAATTTCTCCAAAAAGAACAACTGTTCCTGAACGTTTCTTTAGAAGTCCTAGCATCAAACGAATTGTGGTGCTCTTTCCAGAACCATTTGGCCCTAAAAACCCGTAAATACTTCCTTTAGGTACTTTTAGTTCCAAGTTTTCAATATCCTTTTTTGTTCTATTATAAGAAAAATTTAGATTTTTAGTGTCTACAATAAATTGGTTCATATGATAGTCTGATTGATTTACTTATTAACTAAACGAATCAATTGAAGAATTGTAACAATATATTATACAGAGTTGTGGTAATTTTATATATTTCAACTATGCTCAAATTGGATTTTTTATTTGGCATTTAAAAAAGAAAATATTTACAAATATTACCAAATTAATCTCAGACATTGATAATAGAAATTTTAACACCAATCCTTTTAACAATTGGAGGAATAATTTTTTGGGCTTTAAAAGAATCATTGAATTCCGAGGCTAAATCAAGAGAATATAAAATTGAAACTTACAAATTTACCGTGCACGGTTCTTACTCCAAAAGCGGACAGGTTGTACACAACAGTTCATTAAACAAAAAACAATTGAAATTTTACTCTGTTATTGTTCCTCATAACCGTTATAATTAACTATATCAGTGTAATAAAAACGGTTATTCGTGAAAATTAATTTTTATTCCAATTTAAAAATGTAGTTAAAAAAGATTCTTTTTTTCGAGAAGATACAGGAATCTTCTTTCCATTTATTAAATAAATAGCACCAGATTTTTCGTATTTATCTATAAATTTTAAATTAACCATAAATGATTGATGTGGACGTGTAAAATTGGCTTTAGATAGTCGTTCTTCAAATTCCTTTAATGTTTTTGAAACCACATATTTTTTATTATTACTACAATAAAAAGTAGTATAGCCTTTGTCTGACTCGCAAAATAGTAGCTCGTTTAAATCTATAACCTGAAAACTATCGTGAAGTGATAATATTAGCTTTGTACCTTCATTATTCCAAACTTCTTTTACTGTTTTTATTTGCTGTTTTTGTTTTTCAAGAGGTAATTTTTCTATCTTTTGTAATGCTATTTCAAGTTCTTCTAAATCAACAGGTTTTAAAAGGTAATCTACCGCACCAATTTTTAAGGCTTGTATTGCATATTCTTCATAGGCGGTAATAAAAATAATTTTAAAGTTTAAGTTTTCTGTTTGTTCTAAAAAATCGAAAGCAGTACCATCTAAAAGATTAATGTCTAAAAAAATTAATTCTGGTTTACAGGCATTTGCTACTACAACAGCATCTTTTACCGATTCGCATTCGCCAATTACTTCTATTTTAGTAGTTACTAATTGCAATAAATTAAGTAATCCTTTTCGTATATATGCTTTATCTTCTATAATTAGTGCTTTCATATGCTTATAATATTTAACCCGTTGTGCATTAATAATTGAATAAGAAAAGTTGTTCATTGACTCATTAAAGTCGTATATTTATTTGAATATCAAACAATTAAATATATGAACAACTTTAAAGCAAATTACAATAAAATTTTAGAAGTACTAAAGT
>JAJRQR010000176.1 GCA_024280145.1 Bacteroidota bacterium | reverse complement strand
GTTATTTTGGCTCTTCCTTTTCGTACTAATTGTGAAATTGTTGGCATATAAACTTTTTATATAATAAAATACCCCTTTTTTAAGGGTCTGCAAATGTAGAAATAATTTTTACTATAAACAACCCCAATTAATTAATTTTTTACCTCGATATAAACAATAGTAAAATTTTAAAATTTACTTGAATTATAAGCTATTTCTGAGAGACTAATTACTTAAGCATTACACAAAATTCATAAACCTTAAAATTTTTTTACCAAAACATATGAAATAACAAGAAGGTACGTTAGATTTACAAGCCAAAATCAACTTGTTTTTGAAACAAATACTTTACATATTTTTATACCTTAATATATATACAGCATTAATTGTTAATAGTAATGCTCAAAAATTGAATTTAAAAATTGAAGCCAAAGACAGCATCCCTGAGCATTTAATATTATACACAAATTACAACAATAATTTTAGTAATTTTCTTTCTTTAAAAGCCGAAACAGACAACATTCACAAACACCTTGAAAAAATTGGCTACATTGAAAATGAATTGATTTCTCTTCATAAAAAAAACGACAGCACTTATTTGGCTTTGTATTTTTTTGGCAACCAATACCAATCTATAAAAATTTCTTATTCAGAGGAAGATTTTACAAAAAAAGAACTATTACAAGTTTCAAACCAAGTAACCGAAACATATTTCACACTTCCTTTTGAATCTATTGAAAATTCACTCCAAAAACTAAATTCATTTTTAACAAATGACGGAAATGCTTTTGCCAGAATTCACCTTGAAGGAATTTCAAAAAACAACAACTCGACTTTAGAAGCTTCCTTAATCATTTCTGGAGGAAAAAAAAGAACAATCAGCCACATTATTATAAAAGGATATGAAAAATTCCCAACATCTTACCTTAAATATTACGCAGGCATAAAAAAAGGAATGCCTTTCAACATAGAAAGAATAACTAAAAAAAGCAACGCATTAAACTCTTTAGGATTTGTCTCTAACATTAAGGCCCCTGAAATATTATTCAAAAAAGACTCAACCACTGTTTATCTATACTTAAAAAAACAAAAAAACAATCTTTTTGATGGGGTTTTAGGGTTTTCAACTAATGAAGACACCAAAAAATTAGTTTTTAATGGCTATCTAAATTTAGAACTAAACAATAACTTAAATTTTGGCGAACAATTTTTATTAAACTACAAAGCCGACGGAAACGATCAGCAAAATTTTAGAGTCAAAGCAACGCTACCTTATTTATTAAAATCTCCATTTGGTGTTGGACTGGAATTAAAAATATTCAAAAGAGACAGTACATTCTCGACTACAGACCAACAAATTAGAGTTAGCTACCAAATAACTCCAACTTCAAATAGCTACTTAGGCTATAAAAGTTACGAATCGAGTAACTTAAGAAATGAACCTATTGTTGGAGACTTAGTTAAAGATTATAAATCTAAATTTTTAATAGTAGGACTTTCATACACTAAGACTCAAAACAGCAGTATATTTCCTGTTAAATCAAATTTTTAAATAAGTTCTGAAATTGGATCACGAGAATCAAATAACATTTCGGCATCACAAATAAGAGCCAATGCTCTTCTTTATTTTATTTTTAATTTAAATTACAGAAATTCAATATTTCTTCAAAACAATACTAGCTTATTAACAAGCGACACATTTCTAACTAACGAATTATTTAGATTTGGTGGCGTAAACAGCATTCGTGGTTTTAATGAAAACAGTATAGACGCTTCATTTTTTTCGGTTTTAAACACAGAATATAGATACCAAATAAATCAAGGATTATACATTCATAGTATTATCGATGTAGCTTATTTTGAAAACCAAATTGCATTAATTAATCAAAAACTTTACAGCTTTGGAATTGGTATAGGGCTACAAACGAGACCAGGATTACTTAAATTTAGTATTGCTAATGGGAGTGCTGAAAATCAAGATTTTAATTTTTCAAACACAAAAATACACATCAGTGTTTCTTCAAAATTTTAACATTTTTTCTTAGTTAATTTTAACAAAATATCAAGAATAGCTTTGGATTCAAGTTAAAAAAAACTAAAATTTAAGTTTAAAAAGTTGTGTATTTAACTTTTTATTATGATTTTTGCGATTGGTTAATTCAAATAAATCATAAAAATGAGAACAAAGTTTAGTGGAATTTTAACGCTTTTATTAGCGTTTGTAGTGCAACTTACGTTCGCACAAGAAAAAACAATCTCCGGTACAGTTACCGACAATGGCGGATTACCGTTGCCTGGAGTGAACATTATTGTAAAAAACACAAGTAATGGTACACAATCGGATTTTGACGGTAATTATACTGTTAATGCGAATGTTGGCCAAATATTAGTGTTTAGCTACGTTGGCTTTATTACAGTTGAACAAACTGTTACAGCTAACACTAGTACGATGAATCTTCAAATGAATGAAGATGCTGCTGTATTAGAAGAAGTGGTTGTAACCGCTTTAGGTATCAAAAAGGAAAAGAAAGCCTTAGGTTATGCTGTATCTTCAATTAAAGAAGAAGACATAGCAAATAATCCTGAGTCTGACCTTACTCGTGTACTGCAAGGCAGAACTGCAGGGGTTCAGATTACAACTCAAAGTGGTATGTCTGGTTCAGCAAACAAAATTATTATTAGAGGTATGAATACATTCTCTGGCGATAACAATGCGTTATATGTTATTGATGGTGTTCCTTATAGTAATGATACAAATGCTGCTGGTAACTTCCTTCAAGGAAATATGGGAACTAGTAGATCTTTTGATATTGATCCTAATAATATCGAGAACATTGATGTACTAAAAGGTCTTGCTGCAACAACACTTTATGGTACTGAAGGTAGAAATGGTGTAATTTTAATTACAACTAAAACTGGAAGTTCTAAAAGTTTAAATGCTAAACAAGAAATTCAAATTTCATCTTCTTATTTCTTTAACAAAGTAGCTCAATTACCAGATTACCAAGATAAATATGGTGGTGGTTTTGATCAAGCTTTTGGATGGTTCTACAGTAACTGGGGTCCAGGATTTTACCAAGATGGTCTTGGTGGATGGGGAAATGATGCTGCGTTTGATGAGAACGGAACATTACCTCACCCATATTCAACTTCAGCTTATTTAGGAGCAAATTACCCTGAATACCAAGCTCAATTTTTTGACGAAAACGGGGACAACTTCCGTTATGACTGGGAACCAAGAAACAGCGTTGAAGATTTCTTTAGAACTGGAGGAACTGCTACTGCTTCTATTAATATTAGAGGTAGAAGTGAAGACAACAAGCTTACTTACGGTTTAGCATACGGACACTTAAATGACAAAGGATTTACTCCTGGAAACCAAGTAACAAGAAACAACTTAACTATTTCTGGTAGTGCTAAATTGTCAAATAAATTTAGCGCACGTGGTTCTATGACATACACAAAAACAGATATGAAACAACCTCCTGTTGCTTTTAGTGGAGGAAGTAGTTCAGGTTCTGGATCATCTATTTTTGGAGATTTATTTTATACTCCAAGAAGTATTGACTTATTCGCATTACCTTATCAATTACCTGATGGTTCTAGTATTTACTATCGTGATGACAATGCGATACAACATCCTTTATGGACATTTAATAATGCAAGATTTACACAAAAAGTTTTCCGTATAAATGGATACGCATCTTTAGAATATAATTTTAATGAACATTATAAATTATATTACCAAGGTAGTGTTGATCAATATTCTGAGGACAATGTTAACAGACAAAACAGAGGTGGTGTTGTAGGAGTTCCTGATATTGATAATGGATTTTACGATACTTGGAATAATAACAATTTAATTATGGACCACAACTTAGTATTTAGTGGTAATAATTTTGCATTGTTTAATGACAATTTAAATTTAAGCTTTCTTGTAGGAGCAACTTCAAGAAACACAAACTACAATCGTATTGGTGTTTCAAGTACGGGTCAACAAGTATTTGATTATTTTGATCATGGTGGTTTTATACTACAAACTCCAATTGAGCATCATCAAGAAAGAAATGTGGTTGGTCTTTACGGGAGTGCATCCTTGGATCATGATAACTGGATTTTCTTAAACCTATCAGGTAGAAATGACTGGGTTTCTAACTCAAATGATAACTCATTATTTTACCCTTCAATAAGTGGTTCTTTTATTCCAACTCAATTATGGGAAGGAATGAAATCTGACAAAGGTATAAACTATTTAAAATTAAGAGTTGGTTATGGTACTTCAGCAAACTTTTCTACTGGATACCCAACAGTAACAAACGTAATATTAAATACTACTGCTTGGCAAGATAGTAACGGTAATTTAGTTACTAGTAACACTACTAGTAGTGTAATTGGTAATGAGTTACTTAAGCCAGAATTATTTTCAGAAGTTGAATATGGTGTTGAGGCAAGACTTTTCAAAAGAATTACTCTTGATTTCTCTTATTACACAAGAACAACAAAAGACTTAATCGTAAATAGTCCTATTCCTGCAAGTACTGGTGCAACAAACACAACTACTAATATTGGTCAAATTGATTCTGATGGTATTGAAGTTGATTTTGGAATACAAATTCTTAAAAACCCTGATGGATTTAATTGGAACTTTAATGTAAACTATACTCAGTATGACAGTGAAGTTGTTGACTTAGGTGGAGAATCTGAATTAATTATTTATGAAGGTTTTACAAACTTAGGAAATGGTGCTAGAATTGGTTATCCATTAGGAGCTATGTTTGGTTCTAGAATTGCAAGAGATGAAAACGGAAACTTATTAGTTGATGCTGTAGGTAACTATGTATCTGAAACTGTAGATGAAGATGATTTATTACCTTTCATTGGTGATCCAAATCCTGATTTTGTTATGAACTATACAAATACTTTTTCTTATAAAGGATTTGCATTAGGTGTAACAATTAACCACACTTCTGGAGGTGATATGTATTCACAAACTATCGCTACATTATTAGGTCGTGGTTTAACTACAGATACTGAAGATAGATTATCAACTTATATACTTCCTGGTATTAGTCAAGCTACTGGTGAGCCTAATGATATCCAAATTAATAATTCAGATTATTATTTCGGAAACATTTTTGCTGGACCAGCTGCTGAATTATCTGTTTTTGATGCTTCTGTTATTAGATTACATGAAGTTTCATTAACGTATTCATTTTCTAAAAAACTATTAGAAAAAACTCCTTTTGGGTCAGCGTTTATTAAATTCTCAGGAAACAACTTATGGTATGACGCATACAACACTCCTGATGGAATTAATTTCGACCCTAACGTAACTGCACTTGGTGCTGGTAACGGTCAAGGTTTTGAATACTTAACAGGACCAAGTAGTAAAAGATATGGTCTTAGTGTAAATGTTACATTCTAACAAAAAAAAACAAATTAAAATGAAAAAAATATTTAAAATTCAAATTCTATTTGCTCTTGTACTTGGGTTCGCATTTACCTCTTGTGAAACTACAGACTTAGAGTTATTAGACGATCCAAATACCAGTACGTTAGATAAAGCTGACTTAAATCGTTATTTAACTGCTATTCAATTAGACTTTAGAAGCTTTATTAACAGAACTGGAAGTAGAGGTTCTGAGCTTACTCGTATTAACTATATGTTTGGTAGAACTTATGAAAATAATTACCAACCAGTTAGTAGTGATGATTTATGGGCCGATGCATACCAAAATATGTTTTCTGACATGAAACAAGCTGAAGCTATTGCAGTTGAGCTTGGAGACAATAAACATATAGGTGTAATTAAAGTTCTTAAAGGTTACACATTAATGGTTTTAGTAGATTTCTTTGGAGATGTTCCATTAAGTGAGGCAACTCAACCTGTTGAATTTCCTTTTCCAAGTGTAGATCCTGGTAGTTCTGTATATGCTGCTGCAATTCAAATGATTGATGAAGGTATTGCATTGTTAAATTCTGAAGGAGGAAATGCTATAGATAATGACTTCTATTACAACAATGATTATAGTAAATGGATAAAAGCTGCTAATACTTTTAAAATGGCTGCTTATCTAAATACAAGATTAGTTGATGGTAATGCTATGAGTAAATTTAATGCTATTGTACATAGTGGAAACTGGATTTCTGACTCATCTGATGATTTAGAATTTAGATACGGTACTAACCTTTCTACTCCAGATACTAGACATCCAGAATATAATGGTAACTATACTGCAACAGGTGTTGGCCCTTATAGATCTAACTGGATTATGAATGAAATGATTCAAAGCAATGATCCAAGAATAAGATATTATTTTTACCGTCAAAATGACTGTACTCCAAGTAGTACTAGTCCTGATGGAACTTCTTGTCCTCCTGATCAACAACGTCTAATCTGTTCTACACAAGCTAGACCCCCTCATTACTCTCCTGATATGCCTTTTTGTGCATTAGAAGATGGTTACTGGGGTAGAGATCACGGTAATGCGGAAGGAATTCCACCAGATGGATTTAAAAAGACTGCAATTGGAGTATATCCAGCTGGAGGAAAATTTGATGGTGATAATTTCAGCCCTGTTGGTGTAGGAGCTGGTGGAGGCGGTGCAGGTATCACACCTATAATGCTTGCTTCTTGGGCTCATATGATGGTAGCAGAAATGTCTTTAGCAAGTGGTAACAATGGTGCTGCTGCAACACACTTTCAACATAACTTAGAAATATCTATTGCTAAAACAGCTTCATTTATTTCTTTAGATGCTGATGCTGACACAACTTTTGAACCATCTTCTGGTGATATTTCAGGTTTTATATCAGGAAAAGTTAGCGAATTTAATGGTGCTAATAATAATGGAAAATGGAATTTATTAGCTATTCAACAATTTATTTCTCATTACGGAAATGGAATTGGTTCATATAATATGTACAGAAGAACAGGATATCCAACATCTTTACAATTTAATGTTGAACCAAGTTCAGGTAATTTTGTAAGATCATTCTTATACCCATCAAATGAGGCGGATGTAAATAGTAATATTTCACAAAAACCAAATGTAGGTGTTCAAGTATTTTGGGATAACAATCCTGCATCGCCTGGATTCCCATTTGCTAATTAATTTTAAAAACTTATAATTATGAAAAACATATATAAATTATTTTTAGCACTTATATTAATTGGAGGAACCGTTGTTTCTTGTGCTGATGGTGATAACGCTATTGACCAATTATTTAACGATGTTGATACGTCAGGTGCGGTATTAAGAACATTAGTAAAACCTTTAGATTTAGTTACTTTAACAGGTGACAACAACTCTATTGATATTACTATAGAAGTTCAAGAAGGAGATGGACAATCTGCACCGGATTTTAAAGAAGTAAGAGTTTATGTTGGCCTTTTTGCAGATTCAGATTTACTTGAACCAATTTTAGATGAAAATGGTAATGAAATATCTGAACAACAAATCACAACAATTACAGCTTCTGAATTTGGAGTTAGTCAGATTAATGGTTTGCCAGAATATGAAATTAACTTAGGAACACCATTTATAGTTGATTCATTTCCTGGTGCTCAATATGTAATACCTACATTTATTGCTACTCGTTTAGAATTAGAATTAAATGATGGTAGAGTATTTACCAATACAAATGTAACTGCAACAGTTGCAACTGGAGCTTATTTTTCTTCACCTTTTATTTACAAAACTATTTTTATTAATAACTAGTATTTAAATAAATAGAATTCAAAACGGGAAAACATAATTGTTTTCCCGTTTTTTTTATAATTAATGTTAAATTCTATTTATTTTTAATCTATATAACTGAATTATATAAAATATTTTTTATATTTGTAATTCATTAACTTTAAAAAACATATATAATGAAAAAAAATTATTTTTTAGTAGCAATTTTATCATTCGTAATGGTAAGTATGAATGCTCAATTTGCAGCAGACGACATGGAATCTTATGGTGGTGGTAACGCTCCTATTCTTGAAGGACACTGGTCTTCATGGGATAGTACAGCTGGACCTGCTCTATTATCATCTAACGCACAAGCTCAAAGTGGATCATTATCTGGTTATGTAAATAATGACCCAGTTACTGGTGTAGATGCTTTATTATTATTAGGTAATAAAATATTTGGCGAATGGGGTGTTAAATTTTCTCTTTATATTCCTGCTGGAAAAGTTGGATATTGGAACTTACAAGGTGATGAAGCTCCTGGTATTCAATATGTAGTTGGAAACATTTACATGGCTAACGGTGTTGCAAATCAAGGAATTGGTGAAATAGATATGAGTACTTCAGATCTTACTGATGATGTTATTTTCTCTTTCCCTCATGACCAATGGTTTGACGTTGTTCTTAACTTTGATTTCAATCTTGGTGCATCTGCATCAAAATGGGAAATGTGGGTTGATGGAGTAAATGTTATACCTGCAGGAACTGATTATGCTGACGGAACTGGTGCTCTTGCAACAGCTTTAGGTGGAATTGACTTTTACGCTATTGATGCTGACAACGAAATGTATATTGATGATGTTGAGTATATTTCAGGTTTCTTTACTCTTGCTACTCAAGATTTAGAAGCTAAAGGATTTGATGCTTATAAAGACAGAAACAATATCTTACATTTATCTGCTAACGAGTCTATCAATAACGTATCTATTTACAATATGTTAGGTCAAGAAGTTTACAGATCTTCTACAAATACATCTTCAATTGATATGAATAGCTATGCTAACGGAACTTACATTGTTAAAGTTAACGTTAACGGAGCTGAAGGATCAGTTAAAGTAATTAGATAAGAAATTATCTTAATAAATATTTTAAAGGCTGCTTTTTTAAGCAGCCTTTATTTTTTAAAATTTATTTAAAATGGCTACCAATCAAAATACGATATTTGGTATTTATCCAATTCAGGAAGCAATATTATCTAAAGTAATTTTAGATAAAATATATATTCAAAAAGACAACAATAATTCAAAGATATTAGAAATTATAAGTTTAATTGAAAATACTAATATTACTGTTTCATATGTTCCAATTGAAAAACTAAATAAACTTACCAAAGGAAACCACCAAGGAATTGTAGCCATCTCCTCTCCTATTTCATTTTATCCATTAGAAGAAATAGTAGAAAAAAGTCTTTCTAAAAAAACCAATCCGCTATTTATTATTCTAGATCAAATAAGTGATGTCCGAAATTTTGGTGCTATTATTCGTACTGCAGAATGTACAGGTGTAGATGCTATTATTATTCAAAAAAAGGAGGTGCTCCAGTTACAGGAGATACAGTTAAAACATCCGCAGGTGCTATCTTCAAAATTCCAATTTGTAAAGTAGACCATATAAAAGATGCTATATTTTATTTAAAGTCTTCAAACATTAAAACCATTGCTGCTACCGAAAAAACAGAAATTAGCATTTATCAAATAGATTTAAAAGAACCTTTAGCTATCATAATGGGATCTGAAGGGAAAGGAGTTTCCAAATCTGTTTTAAATATAGTAGATGAAAAAGCAGCATTACCTCTAAAAGGTGAAGTTAACTCACTAAATGTTTCTGTTGCATGTGGTGCATTTCTATATGAAACAATAAGACAGAGAAGCCTATAATTCTTTGTTTTCTTTACTCTTCTTTGTAGTTATAATATAATTTATCTTTATTTTATTGTTTGAAACTTCTTCTGTTTCTTCAATTTCGGTTGATTTTTCAATAAAATTTCCATCTTCATCAAAATGTTGCATAAAAACATCATTTTCTGGATTATAGGAGTCCTTTTCCCAGAGGTATTTTTTGTTTTTTAATTCATCATTATTAAATAACAAAGCGAACAATAAACCAATCAATAAACCAGATAAATGTCCTTCCCATGATATTTTTTCATCTACTGGGAAAATATACCAAATAAAACCTCCATATAAGAATATAACAACAAAAGATAATGCGGTTAACTGGTATTGTTTGGAAAATATCCCTCTAAAAAGCAAAAAACTCGTAAGCATATATATTACTCCACTAGCACCAATATGCAATGATGGTCTTCCTATTATCCAAGTTAAAAAACCTGTAAGAATCGTTCCGTAAATTAGTACTTTCCATCGTATACTTCTATAGAAATAAAATAACGCAGAAGTTAAAACAAACAACGGTACTGAATTATTAAGTAAGTGCTTTGATGAACCATGAATAAAAGGAGAAAACAATATACCTCGGAGCCCTTTTATTTCTCGTGGATAAATTCCTAAATAATTAAAGTTTACATTGAATTTAGATTCAATCCAAAATATAATTGCTATCAATAATAAAAGTAATAGCGGAAAAACAAACACTTCACTTGAATAATATAAACCTTTCGTTTTACTCATATTTAATTCCTTTCAAAAAGCAAACCCTTTTCAAATTTATGATAAATTGTCAGTGATTACAGTATTTTTATATTGTATTTTTACACTATGAGTATTCCATTAGCAGAACGTATTAGACCAAAAACATTAAGTGATTATTTAAGTCAGAAACACTTAGTGGGTGCTAATGGCACTATTACTGCACAATTAAATACTCAAATGTTGTCATCCATGATTTTTTGGGGTCCTCCTGGCACTGGTAAAACCACACTTGCGACAATTTTAGCTAAGGAATCGGATCGTCCATTTTACATGTTGAGTGCAATTGATAGTGGAGTTGCTGCCATTAGAGAAGTGATTGAGAAAGCAAAAAAAAGCGACACTTTATTTTCCACAAAAAATCCAATATTATTTATTGATGAAATTCATCGGTTTAGCAAGTCACAACAAGATTCACTTTTAAAAGCAGTTGAAAAAGGATGGGTTACATTATTTGGTGCAACAACAGAAAATCCAAGTTTTGAAGTTATTCCAGCACTTCTATCTCGCTGTCAAGTTTATGTATTGAATTCATTCAGCAAAAAGGATTTAGAAGATCTTTTAACAAGGGCTATTACCAATGACACCCTTTTATCTAAAAAAATATAATACTAAAGGAGACTGAAGCTATTTTAAGGATTTCTGGAGGCGATGCAAGAAAATTATTAAACACTTTAGAATTAGTGGTACTTTCTGAAAATGACAAAACCGTTACTATCACAAATAAAATGGTTTTAAATAAAGTTCAGAAGAACACCGTATTGTATGATAAAACTGGAGAACAACATTATGATATTATTTCGGCTTTTATAAAATCTATTAGAGGGAGTGATCCCAATGCTGCAGTTTATTGGTTGGCTAGAATGATTGAAGGCGGAGAAGATTTAAAATTTATTGCCAGAAGATTGTTAATATTAGCTTCAGAAGATATTGGAAACGCAAACCCTACAGCTATGGTAATTGCAAATAATACTTTTCAAGCTGTAAGTGCGGTTGGTTATCCCGAATCTAGAATTATATTAAGTCAATGTGTCATTTATCTAGCGACTTCTCCAAAAAGTAATGCATCTTATCTTGCTATTAAAGAAGCTCAGAAGTTGGTAAAAAAAACAGGAGATTTATCGGTTCCGTTACCTATTAGAAATGCTCCAACAAAACTAATGAAAGAGTTAGGCTATGGTAAGGAATACCAATATGCACACGATTATCAAGGAAATTTTGTTTCACAGGAGTTTCTACCAAAAGAAATTGAAGGCACTACATTTTATAACCCTGGTAATAATGCTAAAGAAAATAGCTTTAAAATATATTTAAAAGGTCTTTGGAAAGATAAATACGATTATTAGTTTTCAATGGTATAAACTATATTGTTATTTATATCTTCAATTATTAAGTTTTTTGAAGTATCAAAATATGCTAATAATTCTTTATTATCAACATCAATAAAATTAATGCTTGTTGGAGTAATTGTAAGTTTACCAACCAATTGAAGGTCGTCATCTATGTTTTCAACTTCTTGATATAAATTAAATCCCTTAGAGGTTTTTCTAAGTAAATAAGACTTTCCTGAATTACTATAATTGGTGTAATTATTTGCCGGAATGTTTTCAGTTGAAGTTACTTGTAGCTTTGTATTAGGATTTTCAATAGGTATTGACACAATTTTAGTTTCTGAAGTATTCTTTACATTATCAGTTTCATTTGTTTTTGAAGCCAAAACATTTTCAGAATTACTAATTTCTTTTTGTTGAATTTCTAAGTTTTTAATTTCTTCAAAAGCTTCTCTAACGCACTCATAGTAGGCTCCCTTATAATCTTTGACTTTACTTTTTCCAAAGATAGTTCTATATACTTCAAACCCATTACAATCCCTAATTACAAGTTGAGCTTTTGTATAAATAAACCCCGGAGTACCTTCAGCTTCAACCCATAATCCATCACATCGATTCACATTACTTGGTACTTCTCTATCAAAATAAGCATGAAATCCATATTTATTAAATAGGAATTTTGTGAGTGAATTTAATTCATACTTGTCTTTTTCTTTCTGAAATTCAAATTGTTCAGATACAATTACATAACTATAATCACTAAGTGATTTTTGGGAAATACATTTTGGTGTAATCCAAACTGTAAAAAACAACACTATAAAAAAATGCTTCATTCTTCGTTAAAAATAATATTAAAACCTAGCTGTAAAGATACACTTTTTGCCTTTGCAATATTTTGGTACCATAATAAATTATCTGCTGTTAAATAAAAATTAACCTTACCAAGGTTTGCAACAAAACCCAACCCTATATTAGTAAAAGAGTAAGAATCTGCTGTATAAGTAGCTTTAACTGAAATATAATCTGAAAAACGTCGATAATAAAACAACGTTGCCGCCATTTGAGGACCTTTTGGGCGAAACATACTATAATATTGAAAACCTACTGATTGGTTAAACTCTTGATTTTCGCCCATCTTCAAGCAATTACAAGTACCACTTCCTCCAATTGCCTTTCCAAAATTATACTTAATTGATGCGTATAATTTTAAAGGACGCATCTGGGTGTAAGAATTATAAATAGTATCTACAGGAAAAGCCTCTTCTATATCATCAATTAAATCATCATAATATGGTGGTGTACTATCACCATTTCCCAAAGGTGGAAATAATAATTCAATTCCGTCCAAGGTATAATCTCCACTTATTTTATAGCTTTCAATATCCTTTTTATGAAATATCGCTCCTACATCCAATACACTAGCACTAGCTAACCATTTTTCATTAATCTCATAAGTAGCTCCTATATCTGCTCCAAGACCAACATTTCCTCCAAAAAATGCTCTTCCTAAAACTTTTTGAACAACTTGTGAAGAATTTCCCATATCTGACAATGAAGCAATACCAGATGTATTTACTGTTAGATCAGCATTATTAATAATATGTTCATATGTATTATTATCAGTTTCACTTAATCTAGTTACAAATGTCCCTTTATTGCTAATACTTCTAAAACTAAACAAACTAGAATATATTTTTGCCCTAAAGCCTAATGTTAGCTTATTGGTTAATTTTTTATTAACACCTAGATGATACACCATCAGTAAATCTCCCTGAGTACTTAACTCACCTAAATCAAATTCTTTTCCAATATAATTTGCATTTCCTTCCCACGCTAGTAATGCAATATCTTTAGGAAAATAAAAAATAAAATCAAATTCTTGGTAAACCCCACCAGAAAAATAATATTCTTTTTTATTTTTCCATCCAAAACTTAAAATATCTAATTGTTGGGTTGCTGTAAAGAAGTCGGTATTTTTTAATTCTGCTATTTTATTCTGTATTCTATCATTTATATCACCTCCTGAATCTTTAAATATATCATAGGCTGAGACACCTGAAGATCCTCCATTTACGTGTATTTGTGAAAAAAACGGAATTCCAAAATGCTTTTTATAAGAAATTCTACTTCCTGGATTTAATAACATAGACTGAGGCACTTCTTCAAGGCCATAAAGAACTTCCTTGTTTTGAGAAATCATTGAAAAACCCCAAAACATGCCGAAACATATTAAAAGGTATTTCATTGAATAATTTTTAAATAATAGGTGGCTTTCGATTGTAATTTTAGTGTTCCTTCAATATTATCTACTATTGAAGAAGCCTCAACACTTAACACAACTTTATCTGCCATAGTTAAACTAACAATTCCATCTGTTTCGATATTCTCTATATACTCAGAAACTACTGGATTATTTAATTCTCCCGAAGTTATAGGAATTGTAATTAAATAATGTTCCTCGTTATTTTCGTCTAAAAACTGAAATTTCATTTCAAAATTAACAGGCATACTATTTGTGTTTTTGAAATAAAATTCGGCTCTTTCTAAATTATCTACTGTAAAATCATCATTTAAAAAACTAAAGTCAGTAGTATCTGAAAGCACTAAATTATTTACACCAATATCTGTAAATGTTTGTGAAGATATATTTGAAAACAAAAAGTCTAGTTCGAGTATTGGGGTAACTTCAATATCATCGGTTTGATTAAAGTCGGTATCTTTTATACAAGCTGAAAAAAATAAGATGACAGCAATGAATAAAAGAAGTAGGGGAAGCTTCTTTTTCATAGATTAAGTAATTTTATAGTAAACGTAGTTGTGTAACCTTATATTATCTTTACAAATAATTTTTAATTTCAAGAAGGCAATCTACAGATGCGTTGGTTTTTGGAACTTGCTCATTTCTATAGTTATAAAACAAAGTCTGTAACCCAACATTTTCAGCTCCTAAAATATCTGCTTCAAAGGAATCGCCAATCATTATACTTTTTTCGATTAAAGCATTAGCCTTTTCTAATGCTCTTATAAATATAACAGGATTGGGCTTTTTTACCCCAATTTCTTCGGAAGTGGTGATGGTTTTAAAATACTTTTTAATTCCGCTATTTTTGATTTTTTTATATTGTACTTCTTCAAAACCATTAGTAATAATATGAAGTGTATATTTTTTAGATAAGTAATTTAATATTTCAAAGGTGCCGGCAAACAAATGATTATCTACGGGAAGCTCATCTATGTAAGAATCTGCCATATCGTCAATTATTTGTATAGAAAACTCCATATTAAATTCTTTACACGTATCATTTAATCTACCTCTCCTTAATTCTTGTTTTCCTACTTTTTCATTTCTAAATAATCTCCAATATTCTAAATTTATAGGTTCGTAAACTTTAAGAAAATCATTGATTTTAATAGCAATCTGATGTTTTTTAAAAACCCTTTCAAAAGCAAGTCCAGAGTTTTTGTCAAAGTCCCAAAGTGTATGGTCTAAATCGAAAAAAATATCGGTAATATCTAAAATTTTATTCATTGCCTGTTAGATTTAGAAGTACTGATTTCCAATTTATTTTTTCATTAATTTCCATAAAATTGTAGTTGTTAAAAATCATAGAAAACATTCCATTCACTTGTTCTACTGATCTTTTAATTTTATTTATCGCATCATTTCTTTCAGAAATGGATGCCATCTTCAAACCTTTTGTAGTTAAAGCAATTGGCTGTATTAACAAAGGTGTTACAATCTCATAATCTAAGTCATAAAACAAAAAAGGAGTACAGGTACTTGCTCTAAACCCAATTTCATTTTCATAGACCATGGTAAAGTCTTTTTCTATTTCTAATTCAATTAAATTTCTATAATTATCGGGTAGATTTACTAAATATTCCTCATTCATAGAACTAATTAAACTTCGGTTTGTTATTACCTCAATCTTTTCTTTTTCTTCTTTTAAATGATTAATTTCCACTAAGGAACCCTTGGAAAACAATAATCCAACTTGCACATAATCTGCAATATTTTTTACTAATAATTTAAAGGCATTTCGATTCGAATTCATCCCTTCTTCAAAATTTATCGACTCACCTATCATAAAAAATACCGTAACTTTAGACTTCTTGTTTTTTAATGAATTTATCATCCATTCAAAAGTAGAATAAGGGTCATTTTTTAAACCTAACAAAGAACCTATCCGGTGAAATACTGCTTTAAATTTTAATTTTGAAAGATCTTTTATAAAACCAAAAAAGGAACGCAAAAAACCTTTATGCTTATAAATAAATGGCTGATTGGCATTTATTATAGTATGATACTTCATTTTTCTTGAAGGAAAAACTAACTGAGGAAAAGTAACCACTAACAAACTTTTAAATTTATAAGCCCAAATATCAACTACGGGTTCTTGTAAAAATTTGCTTTTAAATGCAATACTTTCCGTAGCTAAAAAACGCCCTTTTTCATCTTTTACATGAGGTAAATATTCCTCGTATCTACTAAGAAGATAGAAGCTTGCCGAAAAAATATCAAAGGGTAATTTACTAACCGTTCCTGCTGAAAAGAAGCATTTGGTTCCCTCCCATTCTTTTACTGTTATTTCAATATCATCAAATCCTTGCTGATTTAATAAACCATAACTCTGAACAAAAAACTCATTCCCCATTGGTTTTTTTCCATAGGATAATTTAGGCCCAGAATAGGCGATAAACTCCTCAATTTGCGAAGTAAATCCTATTTCAATACCTAAAATTCGAGTACAAATATGCTTGAATACATACGTAATGCGAGGAGTAATTTTTTGGGAATAAATTAATAGGCTCATTAGCTTATAACAAGTTTTCGTCAGCAAAGCTAAAATACGATTTTTCAGTTATAATCACATGATCCAACACTTTTATATCTAAGCTTTCTCCTGCAATTTTTAATTTTTGAGTAATGTTTTTATCTGCCTGACTGGCCTTTAAAGTCCCCGATGGATGATTATGTGTTAAAATTATTCCAACCGCTCCTAATTGCAAAGCCGTTTTTAAAACCAACCTTATATCTACCATAGTTCCTGTTATTCCGCCTTTACTTAATTGTGATTTTTGAATAACTTTATTGGAATTATTCAAATAAATAATCCAAAATTCTTCGTGAGGTAGTTCTCCAATTATGGGCTGCATTATCTCAAAAACGGAGGAACTTGAAGTAATTTTTTTTCTTTCCAAGGCTTTCTCTCCCCTTCGTCTTCTTCCTAATTCCAAAGCTGCGACTATGCTTACTGCTTTTGCTTCTCCAATT
>JAJRQR010000175.1 GCA_024280145.1 Bacteroidota bacterium | reverse complement strand
TGCCCTAAATCCTTCTTTAAGAGACTAAAAAGATCTTTCTTTTCATGACCTGATAATTCTGATATGATTAATTGTAAATCCATAATACTATAAGTTTACATAAAGATACTAAAATCTACATTATCTCGCAACATAACCAATTATTATGAAAAAAATACTTTTACTTTTTCTCGGTGTAATACTAATGACAGGTTCATTATTTGCACAGAAAAAACCAAACATCCTTGTAATATGGGGAGACGACATTGGACAATCTAATATTAGTGCCTATACAATGGGACTTGTAGGATATAAAACTCCAAATATTGACAGAGTTGCTAATGAAGGTATGATTTTTACCGATTATTACTCAGAACAATCTTGTACCGCAGGACGATCTTCTTTTATATTAGGGCAAAGTGTGTTAAGAACAGGATTGAGTAAAGTAGGAATGCCAGGAGCAGAAGGAGGGATTTCTACCGAAGATCCAACCATTGCAGAACTTCTAAAACCAATGGGATATAGAACAGGTCAGTTTGGTAAAAATCACTTAGGAGATCGTGATGAACATTTACCTACTAATCATGGGTTTGATGAATTCTTCGGAAATTTATATCATTTAAATGCTGAAGAAGAACCAGAATTACCAGATTATCCAGACCCTAAAAAATATCCAAATTTTGCAAAAAGATTTGGACCTAGAGGCGTAATTCATTCGTATGCAGATGGTAAAATTGAAGATACAGGACCATTAACTAAAAAAAGAATGGAAACGGTAGATGATGAAACTATTGCTGCCGCGAAAAAATTTATACGGGATGCTGTTAAATCTGGAGAACCATTTTTTGTATGGTGGAACGGAACACGTATGCATTTTAGAACACACGTAAAAGATGAGCATAGAGGGCTTTCTGGACAAAATGAATATGGTGACGGTATGGTAGAACACGATATGCATGTTGGTGAATTATTAGATTTATTAGACGAATTAGGTGTTGCAGATAATACAATTGTACAATACGGAACCGACAATGGACCTCACAAAAACACGTGGCCAGATGCAGGTGTAAATCCTTTTAGAGGCGAAAAGAACACCAACTGGGAAGGTGGTTGGAGAACCCCATCTATGGTGCGTTGGCCTGGACATATTAAAGCAGGGTCAGTTTCTAATGAGATTATGTCGGGTATGGATTGGATGCCAACATATCTAGCTGTTGCTGGAAATGACAATGTTAAAGCAGAACTTTTAAGCGGAAAAAAGCAGGAAGCAAAACCTATAAAGTTCATTTAGATGGGTATAACTTTTTACCGTTTTTAACAGGAAAAGAAAAGAAAGGACCTAGAGAAGAATTATTCTATTTTTCTGACGATGGAGAATTAATGGCACTACGTTATTATGATTGGAAAGTTGTTTTTATGAAACAAAACGAAGCTGGAACCATGCTTACTTGGTCAACACCAATGGAAACAATGAGAGTTCCTTGGATTTATAATTTAAGAAGAGACCCGTATGAGTTTGCAACCGTTACTTCCAATACTTATTGGGATTGGTATTTAGACCATGTTTACTTATTATTGCCTGCAACAGAATATGTAGGAAAGTTTATTGGAACATTTAAAGAATATCCTCCAAGAATGAAAGCTGCAAGTTTTAATTTAGGAGATACAATGAAAGTTTTAACAGAGGCTTCAGGAAGCCACTAACTTTTAGAATAAAAATTTAACCCTAAATAATCGATATAAGAGATTGATTAAATTTAATAAAAAAGGCTGAGATTAATTTCAGCCTTTTTTGTTATATTGAAGTCAAAATATTTTTTTGAACAAAAAGAAAATTCATATAGCATTAAACTCTTATTTACCCTCTTTGTTAACAGGGTTAAAAAACAATGGAATAAACCCAGATCAATTTTTACAATCTTCGTATTTTAAAAAGTTAGACTTATACAATCCTGATAAGTACATCCCTAACATCCTTTTAGACGAGTTATTAATCTCCATGTCCGATAAGCTTGGAGTAGATTGTTTAGCTGCTGAATTTAACGAGCATTTTAAGGCAACAAAAATGAGTTGGATAAGTAAACATATGTATAATAGCCCCAATTTTTTAAGCTTTTTAGAAACTACTATAAAATATCAAAAATACGTTCGAACAAATTACACCGCAAGATTACAAACCAATGGTTCGGTTTCTAGGTTTTCCGTCAAAATAAATGGAAATAGAAATAGAGGGCAACTAATTTCTGAGGAAATAGATATTTCAAGAATGTTAGATGCTTTTGTATTTGTTGGTGGTGAGGGTTTTACCCCCATTGAAATAGGAATTACATCTAACAGCACCTATCATTTAGAGCCCATTTTCCCAAAAGGAAATTATTCTATAAAATTAAATCAAGACGAATGCTGGATACTTTTTGACACTTCCTTGTTATCTAAACAAATCCCCAATATACTAGAAGAACCAACAAAAATTGAATTAAACAACCATTCTATTACAGAGTTTAAGGTAGAACGATTATTAGAAAGTTTTAAATTAGGAGATATCCCCAAACTAGATGAAATAGCCGATATGTTCAATGTTTCTAGAAGAACAATAGAACGAAATTTACAATTTGAAGGAACTAATTTTTCAGAAATTAAAAGAAGGTATTTGCAACGGAAAAGTTATGAATTACTAGGTAATAATAAATTATCTGTTAAAGAAATTGCTAATCAATTAGATTACTCAAATCCCCAAAACTTTATTAGAACTTTTAAAAACTGGAATGGTGTATCTCCCAATGAATATCGTCTAAAGCTGTAAATTACTGTCACAAAATGATTATTTTTCAGTAGAATATAATTTCTTAATTTTGTCTTGATATGAGCAATAAACAACATCTTGCTCTTTTTTAAAATTAAAACGACATTCGGACGAAAAACCTTAAGTATGAAATTTTAGTAACCGTATTTTTTAGTCTTGTTTTTATATCCTGCGAAACTTCTATTAGTAAAATAAATTAACACAAAGAATAAATACTTTAAAAATGAAAAAAACAATACTATTATTAACATTGGTCATAGGCTTCATGCTTATAAACACAAATATAGCCGTAGCACAAACGACTTCAGATGACCTGTCGCTAACTGATAAGCGGTTTCATCGCCGTGCAGTAGAGAGCGTTATTTGGGCACAGCCTATTGTTGGTTATTGGGCCATGCGCGAAGCATTTCGTACCACATTTGATTATAAATTGAATGACGTTGTGTACTCCTCAGAAATCGCAGATTGGAAATACAAATTTCTAACAGTTAACAATACCACGCTCTATTCTTATGTGTTTTATAATGTAAAGGATGGTCCTGTTGTTGTTGAAATTCCAAGTACCACAAAAGATGTAGGCCTATTTGGCTCGATAATGAACTCGTGGCAACAAGCATTTATCGATTTTGGTGGCCTAGGAGCAGACAAAGGCAAAGGAGCCAAGTATCTGATTGTACATAAAGATTATCAAGAGGTAATACCTCCCGGTTACATTCCTGTTTATCAAGACACCTATAATGGCTGGTTGGCCGGTCGTATTTTAATTAAGGATTTTACTCCGGAAACGCTGGCTAAGGCTGAAAAGTTTATAAAGAGAATGAAAATCTATCCACTTTCTGAAGTGGGTAAAGAACATACTCAACGTTTCTATGATTCTGCAGGGAAATTGGTTAATGGTGTACCTCCGTATGATCACAGGTTCTTTGATGCATTGAATGATATGGTTCAGGAAGAACAGGTTGCTGCACGTGATTTGTCGGCCATGGGTATGTTAAAAGAACTAGGTATCCAAAAGGGTAAAGCGTACAACCCAGATAAAGCAGCAAAAGCCAAGATGGACAAAGCTGTTAAACAAGCCCAAGAGGAGTTCATCGATATGATGATTAACAATCCTGATCGCTATTGGTCAAATCGAAAATGGTCATATTTAGTGGTTCCTGAGGTTATTCGTGAAACAAAATTCAGCTTCGAATATCCTCGTATGCTTGACTATACGGTTCGTGGAATAACATATTACTCAGCTATTAGTTCAGTAGTAACTTATGGTGATCAAACGCAATACCTAGTTGGCGGTCAAGACTCCAAAGGTGAAAACCTACACGGTGAAAACAACTATGTGTTGAATGTTCCTGCTAATGCTCCTGTAAAGTTATTCTGGTCAGCACTCGTTTATGACAACAATACTGCCGCATTCGTTGAGGATACGCCAAAAGCTGGTGTTTCATCTCTAGATAAAGGCTTTATCACAAACACTGATGGCTCAGTTGATGTCTATTTTGGCCCTAAAGCACCCCAAGGCAAAGAGGCTAACTGGGCGCCAACCAAAGCGGGTGTAGATTATTTCTTATTATTCCGTTTTTATGGACCAACTGAAGCATTAGGTCAGAAAACTTGGGTGTTAGGAGATCTGGTTAGACAATAATATAAATCTTAGTAATTAAATCAAATAGTATGAAAAAAATCACAATTTTAGTTGCTTTAGTAACTATGCCGCTTATGATGATGGCACAAAAAAACAAAAAACCCAATATATTAGTTATTTGGGGTGACGATATTGGGTGGTCCAACCCAAGTATTTACAACATGGGAATGATGGGTTATAAAACTCCCAACATCGACCAAATTGGTAAAGACGGAATATTATTTACCGACTACTATTCTCAACAAAGTTGTACTGCGGGACGTGCTGCTTTTATCACAGGACAAATACCTTACAGAACGGGTTTAACCAAAGTAGGATTGCCAGGTGCTAAAGAGGGTATAAACGAATTAGATCCAACCATTGCAGAATTATTAAAAAATCATGGTTATACTACAGGTCAATTTGGAAAAAACCATTTAGGTGATCGCGATGAGCATTTACCAACAAATCATGGTTTTGATGAATTCTTCGGAAATCTGTATCACTTAAATGCGGAAGAAGAACCAGAAAACCCGGATTATCCTAAAGATCCAGCATTTAAAAAGAAATTTGGACCAAGAGGAGTTATTCATTCTTTGGCGGATGGTAAAATAGAAGATACGGGGCCATTAACTAAAAAGAGAATGGAAACAGTAGATTATGAAACCAAAGATGCTGCTATTTCATTTATGAAGAATTCGGTAAAAGATGATAAGCCATTTTTTGTATGGTACAACACAACGCTTACGCACGTTTGGACACACCTAAATGAAGAAGATGAAGGAACAACAGGATTGGGAGTTTATGCAGATGGAATGGTTAAATTGGATAAAATTGTTGGTGAGTTAACCCAAACACTAAAAGATTTAGGTATTGAAGAAAATACGATTGTAATTTTTTCGACCGACAATGGAGCAGAAATAATGTTTTGGCCTGATGGTGGTATGACTCCTTTTAGAGGTGAAAAAGCTACGACTTGGGAAGGTGGGTTTAGAGCGCCATGTTTGATCAAATGGCCTGCAAAAATTCAACCAGGGCAAGTAAGTAATGAAATTATTTCTGGAGAAGATTGGTTACCAACTTTTCTTGCAGCAGCAGGAGAGCCTGATGTAAAAGAAAAATTACTAAAAGGACATAAAGCGGATGGTAAAAACTTTAAAGTACACTTAGATGGCTATAATATGTTACCATTACTTACGGGTAAAACTGATGAGGTCCACGAAACGAAATTTTCTATTTTGATGATGACGGATCTTTGAATGCTTTTAGATACAAACGATGGAAAATGCATTTTAAAATCCAAGAAAATCACGGTCTTGGTGTGTGGCAAAGACAATACACTACTTTAAGGCTGCCTATGTTAATGGATTTAAAAGGAGATCCTTACGAAAGAGCACAACACGACTCAGAAGATTATAGTCACTGGTTCATGGATCACGTGTTTGCTTTAGTTCCTGCTCAAGCAAAAATTGCTGAATTTTTAGCAACGTTTAAAGAGTATCCTCAACGACAAAAAGTAGGAAGTTTTAGTTTAGACCAAGTGTTAGAGCAAATGCAAAATGCACAAGGAAACTAAATTTTATTTTTTTTTAAAATCAAAAACCGAATATACAATATATTCGGTTTTTTAATTTGAAATACTATGAAAAAAACAATACTCAGCAGCCTACTTTTAATATTTATAGCCTTTGCAAACGCACAAGAAACTGCACATAAAGAGGGTAAAGAAGAAAAAGAGAAAAGACATTCCGTAGCTGTTTTAATTAGTCATACTCAAATTTCTGAAGCTGTTGAAGGAGAAGGAAAAAAAAGCATTTCAGTACCTTCTTGGGGAATCGATTATAATTTCGAGCTTACCGAACGTTGGGCAATTGGTTTACACAACGACCTTATTGTAGAAAGCTTTGTAATAGAAAATAGCGAAGGGACAGAAGTAGAACGAAGTTCTCCTTTTGCAACCGCAGTAGTTGGAATGTTTAAACCCATAAAAAACTTTAGCTTGGTTTTAGGAGCAGGAGGCGAATTCTCAAAAGAAGAAAACCTATTTCTTATCAAAGCAGGAGTTGAATACTCCCACCTCATTCTTCACGATAATTGGGAACTTATAGCAAGTTTTTCAAACGACTTTAAACTAGACGCCTATAATTCATGGAATATTGGCTTCGGAATTGGAAGAAAATTTTAAATAAATAACAAAATGAAATACTTAAAAAACACAAGCCTTATTTTAGGGCTAATTAGCATGATTTTCATTTCGTGTGAAACCAAAAAAGAATCCCAAACAGCTTCCGTAGAAAAAACAGAAGCTGTTGATCCACTTCCATCTTGGAACGATGTCACTTCAAAAAACAACATCATTGCTTATGTCAATGAAGTGACCAATCCTAAAAACGAAACTTTTATTCCTATAAAAGATCGTATTGCTACTTTTGATAATGACGGAAATTTATGGTCCGAACAACCTGCTTACTTTCAACTATTTTTTGCAATTGACAGAGTAAAAGCAATGGTAAAAGACCATCCAGAATGGAAGGACCAACAACCTTTTAAAGCGGTTTTAGAAAATGATATGGAAGCGCTTAAAAAACAAGGAGAACATGGATTAATTCAATTGGTGATGGCTACCCATTCAGGAAATACTACCGAAGAATTTAAGAAAGATGTTCAAAATTGGGTTTCAACCGCCAAACACCCTACCAAAAATGTTACTTACGATAAATTGGTGTTTCAGCCAATGTTAGAATTGCTTCAGTATTTAAGAGACAACGATTTTAAAACCTATGTTGTTTCAGGAGGAGGAGTCGATTTTATGCGAGCATTTGTTACGGAGATTTATGGAATTCCAGAAGAGCAAATAATTGGAAGCCGAATAAAAACCGAATTCGATTATAACAACGGAAATCCAGTAATTAGAAGATTACCAGCGCTCGACTTTATTGACGATAAGGAAGGAAAACCATTAAATATTCAAAAAATTATAGGTAAAAAACCCGTATTTTCTTCAGGGAACTCAGATGGTGATTTGCAAATGATGCAATGGGCAGCTTCTAACAAATACAAAAGTTTTATGCTCTATGTACATCATACAGATTCTGTAAGAGAATGGGCTTATGATCGTAACTCACATATCGGAAGATTTGATAAAGGATTAGATCAGGCTTTAAATGACGGCTGGACAGTTATCGATATGGAAAACGATTGGAAAGTTATTTTTCCTTTTGAATTAAACTAATGGATTTTTCCTTAATTTGTAAAAAAGTGGAAATTTGAAACATTACTTATTAATTACGTTTTTATTAATTCTTGTTTCCTCTAGTAATTCTTTTTCTCAAGAAGAAGATATTGATAAATGGGACAATCAAATCTATTTGGCAAATAAAATTTCTGGAGGAAAGGAAAAATTTAAGTTTACAGGAGAGATTCAAATTCGATTAAAAGAGAATATGCAACAACTAGATCGTTGGTATTTGGAAGCGGTCGGGTCTTTTCTTGTCAATAAGCATTTTGAAATTGTACCAGATATTCGTTTTAATATTAAACCAGATGAAATTGAACTTAGACCTGGACTGGGAGTTTTATATAAGCAGTATTTAAAAGATAAATTTCAATTTGTGCATCAATTTAAATGGCAAATAGACCTTGATAATAATAGTAATGCAGATCATGCGGTTAGGTATGTGTTGTTTGTAAATAAAAATGTAAGTGAAAAAATAGGTGTTAATTTTGCTGTTGGTTCCTTATACCGTTGGAGAAAGGAAGATGATTTTAGTGGAGTTTTATTTTTTAGAGCCGGTCCGGGACTGGTCTATAAAATGACAAAAAAACACAGCATCAACTTTAGTTATTTAATAAATGGAACTAATAATAAAGAATATTGGACTTGGGCTGGCGTACCTTTTATACAGCTAATTATCAATATTGATAATGATTATAAATACGTTCCTGCAAAGTATTTTAATTTCTAAAATTATTGATTCGCCTTTAAGCGTTGCATAATTGCATTTGCTTGCGGAATTTTACCTTGCTCTTTATAAATCAACGCTAATAAATATTCAAAATCTGGATTTCCAGCATCAATTTTTAAAGCTGATTTTATATAGGTTTCTGCTTGTTTTAAATCATTAGAATCTTGATAATAATAAGTTGCTAAATTGTATAGCGAACGCGTATCGTTAGGGTTTAATTTAAGAGCGATTTTTAATTCAGAAACAGCGACTTCTTCGTTTTTGTTTTCAAAGTTAAGCAAGGCTTTCAGGTAATGAGGACGTCCGTTTTCAGAGTCTAAGCTAATCCAGATTTCAAGTGTTTTAGATGCTTTTTCAAAGTTGTTGGTCAGGCTATACGAAGTCGCTAAATTTGAATAAACAGGAAGTAATAAACTGTCTTTTTTTAGAGCCATTTCGTAATCTTTGATAGCATTGTTTACATCATTATTCTGAAAATAATAATCCCCCAATTGCAAACGACCTGTGGAAAAATCGGCATTGGCAAACAACATGGTTTGAAGTTCATTTCTAGATTTGATAAAATTACTTTTATCTATTCCACTTAAAGTGTTTTCGTCCAAACCAATTACTAATTGTGCGGCTCCAATTCGCACTAATTTTATGGAATCATTCATATGCTCTAAAGCAACAGAAAGACGATCTTGAGGTGGTAAATTTCTAAATTT
>JAJRQR010000174.1 GCA_024280145.1 Bacteroidota bacterium | reverse complement strand
TTAAACCAGGTTTTTTCCATGCATTCTGCCATTGCTTTTCTTGCTCGATGGATGATTACCCAAAGATTAGACGCAGAGATATCGTATTCATTACATATAGCTTCCGTATCGAAATTGTCGATAGTTTTCATTTTAAAAATGGCAGCTTGTTTTTCGTTTAATGTTCCTAAACAGTTGATAATTGCCAAGCCCAATTCGGTATTTTCCATTCTGTCTTCGGCAGTTTTGTCGTAGGGATCACTTACTCTTTCTTCTAACCAATCTCCTTCGGATTCATCGTCTTTATAGGTTATTCTAACTTCTGCTTTTCCTTTGTTAGAATTAATTTTCCGGTAATGATCTATGATTTTTCGTTTCAGAATAGAAATTAACCAAGTACGTTCACTCGCTTCTCCTTTAAAATTATCTTTCGATTTTAAACCTGCAAAAAGGTTTCAGAAATTAAATCTTTAGCAATTTCAGCATCGCTTACACGAACAATTGTGAAGTTAAAAAGATAATCGGAATAAAGATCTACCCACTTATTGGGGTCAAGTTGATGTTTGGTCATATTGACTTGGTCGATGATTGCTTCAAAAATAACAAAGTTTTATTGAGTTGTAAGATAAAAACTTGTTAATCTTTTAAAAGCCCAGCTCGTTTCAATAATGCTTCAGGATTAGGTTTTTTACCTCGGAATTTTAAGTATAAATCCATGGGATCTTGAGTTCCCCCTTGAGAAAGAATATTGTCTTTGAATCTATTTGCCACCTCTTTATTAAAAATTCCTTTTTCCTGAAAGTGTGCAAAAGCATCTGCATCTAATACTTCTGCCCATTTATAAGAATAATATCCCGAAGAATACCCACCTTGGAAAATATGTGAAAAAGCGGTGCTCATACAATTTTCTGCTACATCTGGATATAATTGCGTGTTTGAAAAAGCTTCTTTTTCGAAAGTCTTTACATTATTTATCTCTGAAGGGTCGCTACCGTGCCAAGCCATATCTAACAATCCGAAACTCAATTGACGTAAGGTTTGCATTCCTTCGTGAAAGGTTGCCGAAGCTTTTATTTTTTCAATCAACTCCATTGGAATTATCTCTCCTGTTTCGTAATGTTTAGCAAAAATTTCTAAGCTTTCTTTTTCGTAGCACCAATTTTCTAAAATCTGACTCGGAAGTTCCACAAAATCCCAAAATACATTGGTTCCTGAAAGCCCTTTGTAAGTGGTGTTGGCTAACATTCCGTGAAGCCCGTGACCAAATTCATGAAACAAAGTAGTTACTTCATTAAAAGTTAAAAGTGAAGGTTTGCTCTCCGTTGGTTTGGTAAAGTTGCATACATTAGAAATATGAGGCCGGTCGTTAGTACCATTAATTATTTGCTGCGGTTTAAAAGAAGTCATCCAAGCACTGCCACGTTTCCCTGCTCTAGGATGGAAATCTGCATAAAATATGGCTACTAAATTTTCTTCGGAATCTGTTACTCGGTACGTTTTTACATCTTCGTGATATTTGTCGATGTCAAAAACTTCGGTAAAAGATAAATGGTACAGTTTGTTTGCGACTGTAAAAGCTCCTTCAATTACATTTTCTAGTTTGAAATATGGTTTTAACTGTTCATCGTTTAAGCTGAATAATCTTTGTTTTAATTTTTCTGAATAGTAAGCACTGTCCCATTTTTCAAGTCGGTAGATATTGTCTAATTCTTTTGCGAATTTTTCTAAGTTTTTGAACTCTGCTATTGCAGCAGGTTGAGCTTTTTCTAATAATTCGTTTAGAAAACTGAACACTTTTTCTGGAGTTTTTGCCATTCGTTCTTCCAAAACAAAATGAGCGTGTGATTTGTATCCAAGTAATTTAGCTCTTTGAAAACGCAGCTTTACAATCTCTAAAACATTTTTTTGATTATCAAATTCGTTATTTTGAAAAGCCCTTGCTCCAAAAGCCAAGGTCATTTTTTTTCTAAGCTCACGGTTGTCGGCATAGGTTACAAAAGGGACATAACTTGGATAATCTAAAGTGAAAATCCAACCTTCTAATTCTTTTTCTTTAGCGGTTTGTGCTGCCATTTCTTTGGTGCCTTCGGGCAAGCCTGCTAAGTCTTTTTTATTAGTGATATGAAGTTGAAAAGCATTGGTTTCTGCTAATACATTTTCTCCGAAATTTAATTTTAATTTTGAAAGTTGACTGTCAATTTCCCGAAGTGCTTTTTTGTCAATTTCCGAAAGATTGGCTCCATTTCTTGAAAATCCTTTATATTGTTTTTCGAGTAATGTTTGTTGTTCTTGGTTTAAGGTAAGGGTTTCTCTTGAATCAAATATTTGTTTTACTCTTTTAAATAATTTTTCGTTTAGAAGGATATCATTTCCGAAATCTGATAATAATGGTGAGACTTCCTGAGCTATTTTCTGAATTTCATCGTTGGTTTCAGCACTATTTAGATTGAAAAATATACTGGTAACTCGGTCTAATTGTTGCCCAGTGTTTTCGAGAGCTTCCACGGTGTTTTCAAAAGTTGGAGTTTCGGTATTGTTTGCAATTGCATCAATTTCAGATTTAGTATCTTCAATAAATTGCTTGATTGCAGGTGAGAAATGCTCGTTTTTAATTTCTGAAAATGGAGCGGTGTTGAAAGGTTTTAAAAGTGGGTTCATTTGTGTTGGAATGTTGTATTAATATGTCCGGTCGAGCGCAGTCGAGACCTCCTGTTTGTCGATTTGTATTTTGAGTGAGTAAAATTTATGCATTCAGCCAATATTTGAAGCATATCAAAATCTTCATTTGCTAAAGCTAATTTTTTCTTAGCACTGCATTTTTTAATTTTCTTTTCAAAATAGATTGCTTGATGAAAGATTAATTCGAGAGGTCTTCTTTTGTAAGTGAAACTTGATTTATTTCGACCTAATTGATGTTCGTCAAATCGTCTTCCTATGTCATTTGTAAATCCTGTATATAATAAATTATCCGTGCATTTAATTATGTAAATGTAATAGGATTTCATTTATTAAAGTTTAAGTTTTAAAGGAGGTTTCGACTGCGCTCGAACGGACATTTAGGTTTATTTAAAATGTAGTATTATTTTTTCAAACTTCGAGCGCCTTCTTCCACCTTAATTTTTAGTCCTTCTTTATAAGCTAAAACTTTATCGAGGACACATTTGTCGCTGGTTCCTATTATTTGAGCTGCGAGAATTCCTGCATTTTTTGCGCCATCTAAAGCAACGGTTGCAACTGGAACCCCTCCTGGCATTTGTAAGATTGAAAGAACAGAATCCCAACCGTCAATTGAGTTTCTAGATTTTACTGGAACGCCAATTACAGGTAGTGGAGATAAGGACGCAATCATTCCTGGTAAATGTGCTGCTCCTCCTGCTCCTGCGATGATTACTGAAAATCCTCTGGTGTGAGCATTTTTCCCGTAATCAAATAGTTTTTCAGGAGTGCGATGTGCTGAAACTATATCAACTTCTATCTCAATATCGAAACCTTTTAAAATATCAATAGCTTCTTGCATAATTGGGAGGTCACTTGTACTTCCCATAATGATTCCTACTTTCATAAATTCCAAATTTTAATTTTTTAATTCTAAATTGCCGTGCCGTGCCTGACACGGTGCCAAATTCCAAAAACGAAATTTGCTATTCACTTATAACTTCAATAGTTCGTTTTACTTCTTCAGCAATTTTATGTGCTGTATTAATATCTTTATTTACAATAGTTACGTGTCCCATTTTTCGGAAAGGTCTGGTTTGTGTTTTTCCGTAGATGTGAGGAGTAACACCTTCTAAAGTTAAAATGTTTTCTATGTTTTTATAAACTACATTTCCGGTATGGTTTTCAGCTCCCACAAGGTTAACCATAATAGCAGCGAGTTTACTTTTTGTATCTCCTAACGGAAGATTTAAAATCGCTCGCAAATGTTGTTCAAACTGATTGGTAACACTTCCTTCAATACTATAATGTCCGCTATTATGAGGCCTCGGTGCAACTTCGTTCACAATAATTTCATCGTTTTTGGTCTGAAATAATTCTACCGCCAATAATCCAACATGTTGAAATGCTTCCGAAACTTTTACAGCTATAGCTCTTGCTTTTTCGGAAACTTCATCGCTAATACGAGCAGGACAAATTACATATTCTACTTGATTGGCTTCTGGATGAAATTCCATTTCAACAACAGGATAGGTTTTTATTTCTCCTTTCGGATTTCTTGCTACAATTACCGCCAATTCATTTTTGAAATAGATAAGTTCTTCTGAAATACACGGAGTATCGGGAAGTGATTTTAAATCGTCATTATTCCGAATCATCTTCACGCCCATACCGTCATAACCTCCTGTGCTTTGTTTCCAAACAAAAGGAAATTGTTGCTTTTTAGAATTAATAGCTTCCAATAAATTTTCCTTAGTTTCAAAAACTTGAAAAAGAGAAGTAGGAATCTGTTTCGATTTATAAAATTGTTTTTGAGTAATCTTATTGTTGATGTTCCGAAGTGTTTCTGGAGATGGGTACACGGTAATTCCTTCCGAAACTAATTTTTCTAAGGCTTCAATATTAACATGTTCAATTTCAAAAGTAAGAACATCTACCTTTTTTCCGAAGTTATAAACGGTGTCAAAATCCATTAAATTCCCTACTTTAAATTCATCGCAAGCAATCTTGCAAGGGGCTTCAGGGCTAGGATCTAAGACCGAAGTTTTAATGTCGAATTTACGAGTCTCATACAAAAGCATCTTGCCTAATTGTCCGCCACCGAGAATGCCTAATGTAAAATCTGAAGAGAAATAATGAGTCATAGTCTTTCGATTAGTTGCAAAAATAAGTCTTTTATTTGAGTCTTAAAGGTTGAAATTAAGGGATTGTGAATCAAAAATAAACAAGTGTTTTTCATTAATCTGAAATCTATTAAGTATCTTTGCATCTTTATTTTCCGAAGCATTTTGCCGAGGTGAAACATTATAATTTTGAAAGATTTAAAATGATTCAATTACACGATTTGTTTTTCGAAGAATTTATTTCAGCAACACAAATAAACCAAGCGGTTAACGGAGTTGCAGTAAGAATAAATGATGATTATAAAGGCAAAAAACCTGTCTTTTTAACGGTTTTGAACGGCGCTTTTTTCTTTGCTTCAGATATTATTAGAAAGTTTGATGGCAATTGTGAAATGAGCTTTATTAAAGTGGCATCGTATGAAGGGACACAATCCACTGGAAATATTTCGACCGTAATGGGAGTGGAGCCTTCATTAAAAGGACGCGATGTGATTATTGTGGAAGATATAGTGGATTCAGGAAATACGATTGAAGCAATTATCGAAATCCTTCAGCAAGAAGAAGTGAATAGTTACAAGATTGCGACGATGTTTTACAAACCCTTGGCTTTCACAAAAAACTATCCGATTGATTATGTAGGAATGGAAATTGAAAATGATTTTATTGTAGGCTACGGATTAGATTATGATGGATTAGGAAGAAATTTGAACACTATATATAAGTTAAAACCCCGAAAAATGAAAAATATCGTTTTATTTGGCCCTCCTGGTGCTGGAAAAGGAACGCAAGCAGATGTATTAAAAGAGAAATACAACCTCGTACATATTTCTACGGGTGATGTTTTTAGATACAATATTAAGAATAATACTGAATTAGGAATATTAGCGAAATCCTTTATGGATAAAGGCGATTTAGTTCCTGATGAGGTAACTATCGAAATGCTAAAAGCGGAAGTGGATAAGAATACAGGTGCCAACGGATTTATATTTGATGGTTTCCCTAGAACAAATTCACAAGCAAAAGCATTGGATGCCTTTTTAGCTGAAAAAGGCGAAGGAATTAATGGAATGGTAGCTTTGGAAGTAGCTGAAGATTTGTTAGTAGCAAGATTGTTGAAAAGAGGAGAAACCAGTGGAAGAACAGACGATCAAGACGAAAGTAAAATTAGAAATCGTTTTAACGAATACGAAACTAAAACGTCTGTTTTAAAAGAGTATTATCAAGCTCAAAATAAATATTTTGGAGTGGATGGTGTTGGAAGTATTGAAGAGATTACTGAGCGTTTATGTGAGGTGATTGATGGACTTTAAATTCCTGCGTCCACGTGCGCTGAAGCTTTAGCGGAGGAGCAAGCAGGAATCTCTTTAAATATTTAGGTAACTTCGACAGATTCCGAAATAAGTTCGGAATGACAAATTTAAGATACCCGCCTTCGCGGGTAATAGGGAATAATTATGACTGAAGGAAATTTTGTAGATTACGTAAAAATGCACCTTACTTCTGGAAAAGGAGGACAAGGAAGCGCACACTTACGACGTGAAAAATACATGCCAAAGGGTGGTCCTGATGGAGGTGATGGTGGTCGTGGAGGTCATATTATTTTAAGAGCAAACCCAAACCTTTGGACTTTATATCATTTAAAGTTTAAGCGACATTTTAAAGCAGGTCATGGTGGAGCAGGAAGTAAGCAAACCAGTACGGGTGCCGATGGTGATGATGTAATTATCGAAGTGCCTTTAGGAACAGTTGTAAGAGATACCGAAACTCAAAATGTCATTCTTGAAATTACCGAAAACGGTCAAGAAGTAATCATTGCAAAAGGTGGAAAGGAGGACTTGGTAATAACCATTTTAAAAGTTCTACCAATCAGACGCCACGTTATGCACAACCTGGTTTAGATGGAGAAGAAGTAGATATCACTTTAGAATTAAAAGTATTGGCTGATGTTGGTTTGGTTGGTTTTCCGAATGCTGGGAAATCTACTTTATTATCTGTAGTAACTGCGGCAAAACCTAAAATTGCCAATTATGAGTTTACGACTTTAAAACCTAACCTTGGGATTGTAGATTATAGAGATGGTCAAACTTTTGTAATGGCAGATATTCCTGGAATTATTGAAGGAGCTGCTGAAGGAAAAGGTTTAGGACATTACTTTTTACGTCATATAGAACGTAATTCTACCTTATTGTTTTTAATTCCTGCTGACGCAGACGATATAAAAAAACAATATGAAATTTTGTTGGATGAATTGCGCCGTTACAATCCAGAAATGTTGGATAAAGATCGATTGATTGCCATTTCAAAATCCGATATGTTGGACGATGAATTAAAAGCAGAAATGAAAGCTGAATTGGATGTAGATTTTAAAGGTATTCCGTATTTGTTTTTCTCTTCCGTAGCACAACAAGGCTTGATGGAACTTAAAGATCAGCTTTGGACGATGTTGAATAAGGAAGTTTAATTGTAATTTCTTTTATACCTTCACAAAAAAAGCTATGAAACATTTTTTACTATTAGTTGCCACAGCAATTCTAATTTCCTGTGGAGCAACCGTGAATTACGATTACGATACCAAAACAGATTTTTCAGCCTATAAAACCTATGGTTTTTATCCCGGAATAGATTCGGGTTTAAGCGAGCTGGATAACATAAGAGTTATGAAAACAACCGACAGTGTGTTGCAATTAAGAGGCTTTGTTAAAAGTGAGAACCCTGATTTTTTAATCAATTTTTTCGCTAAAGAATTTATCACGCAATCCAGTACCAGTATTGGTTTTGGAGTTGGTGGTGGCGGACATAATGGTGGCGTTGGAGTAAGTGGAGGAGTACCCGTTGGCGGTGATGAAATCAACCAAGCACTAACCGTTGATTTTATAGACAATAAAGCCGACAACCTTATTTGGCAAGCCGTTGGAAGCGATGAATTAAAAGTGAAAGCAAGCCCTTCACAAAAAGATGCTTATTACTTTAAACTCATTAGTAAAATAATGACAGGTTTCCCACCAGAAAAGTAATCATTCCTAAATTTCAGAAAGTTTCTAATAGTAGAATCGTCTTAATAAATAATGATTAAACACCTATTAATACTGCTTTTTCCCTTTTTTGTCTTTGGGCAATCTTCCTTTTCTGAAGCCGATTCCTTGTTTCAGAATAAAGAATATTCTCGGGCTGAATTACAGCTAAATTAGATTTTAAAAGAAACCCCAAACAATATTAAAACCTTAGAATTATTAGGCGAAACTTATGCACTTCAGGAAAAATGGGAAGAAGCCGTTGAGATTTTTAGAAAGCTAGTTGAAATTGAACCAGAAAATGCGGAATATCACTATAAATATGGTGGAGCATTGGGAATGAAAGCCCTAAGAAGTAATGCAGTTTCAGCCTTTTTTATGATTGATAATATTGAAGATGAATTTTTAACAACCTTAACCTTAGACAAAAATCACATTGATGCCCATTGGGCTTTGGTGGTTTATTACACAGAGCTACCCGGAATTTTAGGCGGAAGTATTAAAAAGGCTTTGAAGTATTCGGAGGAATTAAAAACAATTTCGTTGGTAGATTATTACCTTTCAAAAGGATATGTTTATGAATATGATAATGAATTTGAATTGGCAGAAGAAAATTACTTAAAAGCCGTTGAAGTAGGGGGTTCCCTAACTTGTTTTCAGAAATTAAGCGATTTATACGAAACCGAAGGGTCGCATCAAAAAGCAATAAATACCATTGAAGAAGCCAATGAAAAATTACAACGAAACCCTTTAAACTATCAATTAGGAAAAGTTTCTGCTGCCTATAACTTAGAACTTGAAAAAGGAGAAAACTGCCTAAAAAAATACATTGAAAACTACACTCCAGAAGATGGAATCCCTTTAGAGTGGGCGTATTACCGATTAGCACAAATATTCAGACATAAAAACGATCAGCAAACGGCGCTTAGTTGGATTAATAAATCTCTTTCTTTTCAACCCGATTTTGAGCCAGCACAAAAAGAGAAAAAGCTAATTTTAAAGATGTAAGTTTCTATTTAATCTAGAACTTTTAAATACTTCATTTTTGTATATTTACTACATCTATTAATTTTAAGATACCCGCTAAGTTTATATTGAGCGGAGTCGAAATACAGGCATTATATGAACATACATTTTATAGCCATTGGCGGAGCAGCAATGCACAATTTAGCTTTAGCACTTCATTTAAAAGGAGAGACTATAACAGGAAGCGATGATGAAATATTCGACCCTTCAAAAAGCAGGTTAGCAGCCAGAGGGATTTTACCCGAAACCTACGGTTGGTTTCCAGAAAAAATCACAAAAAACCTCGATGCAATTGTTTTAGGAATGCACGCAAAAGAAGACAATCCAGAATTGTTAAAAGCACAAGAATTAGGATTGAAAATTTATTCCTATCCCGAGTTTTTATACGAACAATCCAAATATAAAACTCGTGTGGTAATTGGTGGAAGTCACGGAAAAACTACCATCACCTCTATGATTCTTCACGTAATGCATTATCACGATCGAGAGGTAGATTATATGGTAGGTGCGCAATTAGAAGGTTTTGATGTCATGGTGAAACTCACCGATGAAAACGATTTTATAGTTTTAGAAGGCGATGAATATTTAAGTTCGCCTATTGACAGACGCCCAAAATTTCATTTATACAAGCCCAATATTGCTTTGATAAGCGGAATTGCTTGGGATCATATTAATGTGTTTCCAACTTATGAAGGCTATGTAGAGCAGTTTAGTGTTTTTGTAGATTCCATCGTAGAAGGTGGAAGTATTACCTATAATATAGAGGATGCTGAGGTAAAGAAAGTGGTTGAAGCTTCCGAAAACAACATTCGAAAATTTCCTTATCAAACTCCAAACTATAAAGTTGAAAACGGAACCACATTATTAGAAACAGAAGAAGGTGCGATGCCTATTGAAATTTTCGGAAAGCACAATTTAAATAACCTAGCAGGAGCCAAATGGATTTGCCAACAAATGGGAATTGATGAAAGTGACTTTTACGAAGCCATATCCACTTTCCAAGGGGCAAGTAAACGATTAGAGAAAATCGCGGAATCTGGTACTTGTATCGCCTATAAAGATTTTGCACATTCACCTTCAAAAGTATTTGCGACCACACAAGCTTTAAAAAATCAATATCCAGATAGAAAATTAATTGCTTGTTTGGAGTTGCATACCTACAGTAGTTTAAATCCAGAATTTTTATCTGAATACAAAGGAGCATTAGACAAAGCTGATGTTGCAGTTGTTTTTTATTCGCCTCATGCGGTTAAGATTAAAAAACTGGAAGCTATTTCAGAACAACAAATTGCAGATGCTTTTCAAAGAGATGATTTAATTATTTATACCAATCCAGATGAGTTTAAGGCTTTTTTATTTTCACAGGGGTTCCGTAATACGTCCTTATTATTAATGAGTAGTGGTAATTATGGAGGTTTGGATTTTGATGAGGTGAAGAAATTGATAAATTAAATGCTTCAAAAAGGATTTTTAAGAGATAAGTACAAGTTTGAGATTTCCAAAAAAGACTTTGGACGAGTATTGTTGTTGGTTTAATAACATCCTTCAGTATTTACACTTTCTTTTGTCTTTTTCGATTTGTTTTTAGAACTATAGATTTTGGATCTGCAAACTGGGCATTAATCATAGATCCTAAAGATAGGTATTGGCAAAATTTTCTTTTCGCATTAGGTTCATTAGTTTTTGGAAATTCTATTTTTATACTATCATTATTTAAAAAACCAATAAAATTTTCAGTAAGAGAAACAAGAAGAAGTAATATAATAAACAACCAATATTTTTTAGTGTTTAATTACTTTTATCTATTTATTAAATTAGTTCTTTTCGTTACTTTATTAGCATTATCATTTGTTGAATTTAGTATGTTTTTAAACCCCTTTAAAGACGTTGTTTTCTTAATTGTAATAGCACTTGTTTTGGAAAGTTGGAAAAGTGTTATTAGGGTTTACAGAATAAAATCATATAAGTACATCGTATTAAATGCCGTAGTTATTGTTCTGTTAGCATTTTCTTTTTCTTTTACATCGGTTTTTGATTATTAAAAATATGATACAAATTACGAATTGTCAAACCCATATATAGAATTTCCTAAATCCAATTTTATTTCTAAAAATGATATACATTTCAGTTTTAAGAAACTAAAAATATGGGAAGATAAGCATACAATTAAATACAGTTTAGATGGTCAGAAAGCCAATGATTTAAATAAATTGGCAGAACTAATTGAAACCTCTTATTTCAATCAATATTATTATAGAAGAATAATCGTATTTATTTTAGCATCGAAGGATATTGATTTCTCTGAAATAAAAAAAATAGAAAAACTATTATTTGGGTTAGAGATAAAAAGAATTAAATATGTAGTTGACGGCCCTTCAGGATATTCTAATCGATATTCTACCGAAGGAATCCATAAGTATTTACGATTTAAAAACCTTAAAATTGATAATTTTTGGTTGAATAATAAACTAAAGCATCAAAGAGAAAAAGTTCCACTGCCACCAACTATATTTTTTAGAAATAAGAACTTTATCGATGTGAAAATTTCAGATAAATATTATATTAATGAAATGGTTGTCCCCAAAGAGAAATTAGTTGATTATTTTAAAAATAAGATTAACGATTCAATAGTTTTTCATTTTCATTATAATTAATCCATCACTTACCAAAAATATATTACAATATATTCTGCTTATATGGAAGCTATTGATAATTTAAGATCAAATGATCAAATAGTAAAACCCAAAGGGGATTATTATTATCCAGAGAATAAAGATGAATATGAAGAAGATCAAAGAAGACTAAAAAGTAAATATCCTGTAAGATACATTGAGAATACAGATGTTTCAAGTTTTTGAGAATTGTACTAAATTATATATTCTATCGTTAATTTAGTATAAATCCACCTTGCCTATTTCAAAAACTACTTTTATTAACTAAAATAATTTAATTATGAAAAGAGTTTTTTATGTAAGTTTATTTTTCTCCCTATTTTTTATTGCTTGTAATAATGATGATGATGCTTCAACAGAACCAGAAGTAGTTGAAAATTTCTATGCCTTAAAAATTGGAAACAATTGGAAGTATGAATATTTTCAAAGAGTAGATCAAACCGACGTGTTTGAAACTATGGGTATTATTGAAGAAGTTTTAATAACGGAGACTATAAATATTGATGGGGAACCCTTTTTTGTTTTTCAAAGTACAACTACAGGCAATGATTCAGGTTTTCTTGATATTCCTGATAATGGAATCACAACAAAGAATAAAAGAGATTCGCTAGGATATTTAATAACTCTAGATCAAGACCATCGCATATTATTTTCAAATGAAATTGCAGAAGATTATTTGTTAAGTGATAACGATTGGGGAAATATATATGGTGTTTTATTAGAGGATACAGAACAAATAAGTGTTCCTGCAGGAAGTTTTATTTGTAATCAAAATGAAATATATGCGATTTTAGATGAAACTGAAGAAATTTCACCAGGAAGAGATCGAGTTTATTTTTCAGGTGAAATTGGTGAGATATTTAGAGAATATTCAGGTGCCGCTAGTACTCCACATCGGTGGGAGAAAAGGCTTATAAGTTTTGAAGTTTTAGAATAATCACATATACATTTCTTCAATAAATCCAGTGATATCTTCATTGGATTTTTTTATGAGTTTTTGTTTGGCATTTTCTTGATCTTGCTCACATTTATCTTGTGATAGTTTAAATTTCCCTTCCCAATGAGTAATTTCAATTTCGAAAGCGTGGATATAATGGATGAATTTATCCATTTTAGGATTGTCAATAGCCAATCTGAAATTAGGGTCTGGAGCTTCCAAAAACTCCGTCATTGCCACCATAGTTTCTTTTGCTTTCTCTAGATTAGAAATTTTAGTTGCTTTTCCTGTTATATGAATTATCAAATAATTCCAAGTTGGTAATTGATCGGTGGTGTAAACACTTGGGGAAATGTAACAATCAGGTCCTTTAAAAACCAAAGTAACCTCTTTATTGTCTTTTAATGAATTAGCTTGAGGATTATTTAAATCTATATGGCCAACTAATTTCCCTGTTTCTTCATTAAAAATTAATGGTAAATGTGAAATAATAGGTTTTCCTTCAATCACCGAAACCAACATCGCTAAAGGATATTGATTTATAATGGCGATCATTTTTTGTCTATCACTAGACTGATGATAGGATGGTGGATAATTGTTCAATTTATATAACATGTTTAAGTTTAGCACAAAAGCATTCTGCGTATTGTAGACTGAATTACTGATTAAGCTCCAAACTGCTTTAAATGATGATCCAAATGTTTGTAATTCATTTTACCATATTGTTCGGCTGTAAATTTTCCAAAAACAGGATGAGGTGCCCATTCTTTTTGGTCTTTTCTTTTGTTAAAATCGTTTACCAAATTGATTAGTTTGTCTTTTTCAGGAGTAAAATCCATTTCTTCATTTATCACAAACCCTTCACCAGTTGGAATGTTCTTTCTCCAAGGTTTATCATTGTACATTACAGATTTCATTAAGGAGAAAATAAACTTTTTCATAAAGCCAATTTTGGCTTCCATTTTTAAATCCCCATTAATAACTTCAAAAGGTTTTTGGCAATGAGTAAGCATTTGACCTACGTTCATTTTCCCCCATTCTGCTTTAGAAGCTTCGGTTAAACTGTTAATTCGGGTGGTGATTTCGTTGTGTGCTTCGGTTTCAAAAAGTGATTTCATAATCTTTTTTTTTCAGATTTAAATATACATCATTATCTTTATAGTCTCCCCTTAAATTAAAATCATTCAATTTGAAAGAAAATAAACCCTCTTTTTCCATTAAAAACTGGAGTGAAGACGACCGTCCTAGAGAAAAATTACTTCAGAAAGGAAAAAATATATTGAGTAATGCAGAATTAATCGCCATTTTAATTGGATCGGGAAGCCGAGATGAAAGTGCCGTGGCATTGAGCAAACGAATTTTAAACTCAGTAAAAGATAATTTAAACGAACTCGGAAAACTTACTGTTAGCGATTTGGTGAAATTTAAAGGAAT
>JAJRQR010000173.1 GCA_024280145.1 Bacteroidota bacterium | reverse complement strand
CCAATTCTTCCCATAAAACGAGAGGGAGTATCTTTAAAATTCAATAAAATAGATGCATCAATCTGAAAATCTTGATTAAATAAATATGCAGCTCCTCCTCTAAATAATTGATCAGCATAAAAATCACTGCTTATCCCTTGGGTTTCAACAAAAGCAGACATGTTCGCATTAAATGTGTGAGTTAAAGTTAAAATATAAGAGTAAGTAGGAATATCTTCAGTAACTCGTTCCCCAATAATATTAGTAACAAATACCCAAGTTCCCCAGTTATTTTGTGTAGAAACAGCAACAGTTGGGCTAATCGAGCTTTCAGTTCCAGGAGTTAATGGGTTGTCCGCAAAATCAAAATTTGCACCAGCATATATTGAAATTGCAGGAACTAAATCTTTCCAATGAAAACTATTATTCGCTTTCCAACTGTAAAGATTCGGTTTTTCTAGCTCTTTTTTACGGTAAGGATCAAAAAACAAATATTTTGCACCTAAAGTATTTGAGGTAAAATTACTTTCTTTATATTCAAATGGGTTAGCACCTGAATTATCAGTAACTGAATTTGATCGAAATCCACCCGTTAAACTCACTTCTAATTCTTCTTTCCAAGCTCCGTATCGTACATTATAATCTATGATAAAAACATTTGTTTCAGTGTTTTTAAGTCGGTGTTCTTCAGTTCCATAACCAAATCCTGTTTCAATTTGTAGTATCTTTTTTCCTACAGAAAATGCACCTTGAGAGAAGCCTGGTCGATTAGAGTTTATAGTTTCCGTGTATTGTGCGGAAACTGTAAAAAAACTGATTAATAAGATAAAAAGAATGCTAAACTGATTGGTCTTCATAAAATTTTCGGTTAAGTTCAAAGATATATATTTATCATTTATTTAATAGTAGTTTTTCTGAAATTATACAGACAATTTGTATTTTTGACGAGAATAAATTACTATGAATTCTTTTTTAGAAACGATTTTAATAATACTTCTGGTATATTATGCCTTAAAGATTATTTTTAAGTTATCAAAACCTTACTTAATGCGATTCATTGCAAAGAAAGCAAATGAACGTTTTGGACAGGCTTTTGGTAACAATCCATTTAATACTCCCAATCAAAAACAAGAGGAAGGTAAAGTTACGATTGATACTTCCAAAGCAAATACAAAAACATCAAAACCCACTGTTGGTGAGTATGTTGATTATGAAGAAATAGATTAGTTTTCTATAAATACTATTCTTTAATTTATTGAATAGAATTGAGCAATTTTTCATAAATTCCCCAAGTTTTATTTTTTAAAATCATTTATGCAGTCTTATAAAAAATTTCTTCCGCACATTATTGTATTCTTTTTATTTGTTATTGTTTCATTGGCGTATTTCAGTCCTGTCTTACAAGGAAAGAAAATATTCCAAAATGATATTGTTCATTACACAGGAATGGCAAAGCAGCAAAACGATTTCAGAAAAATAACTGGTGAAGAAACCTATTGGACCAATTCTGCTTTTGGAGGAATGCCTACCTATCAATTAGGTGCAAAATACCCTCATAATTATATTAAAAAATTAGACCTAACCATTCGTTTTTTACCAAGACCCGCCGATTATTTATTCCTTTATTTTATAGGAATGTACATCTTGTTTCTAGTTTTAAAAATAGATTATAAATTGGCTTTTATTGGAGCATTGGCCTTTGGTTTTTCAACTTATTTAATTATTATTCTGGGCGTTGGTCATAATGCAAAAGCACATGCAATTGCTTATATGCCTTTGGTTTTAAGCGGAATAATCCTCACTTTCAGGAAGAAATATTTATACGGATTTTTACTCACAACCATTGCAATGGCATTGGAATTGGTTGCCAATCACTTTCAAATGACTTATTATTTAATGTTACTTGTCATTGTTATAGGAATCGTTTACTTAATTGAATCTGTTAAAAACAATACAATTCCAGAATATTTTAAAGCAGTCGGAATTATGGCAGCTGGAGTTTTTTTAGCTATCGGAATGAACGCCACCAACATCCTCGCCACTAAAGAATATGCAGATACCTCTACTAGAGGGAAAAGCGAATTAACAATCAATGCAGACGGTAGTGAAAAGGAAGCTAACAAAGGTTTGGACTATAACTACATCACCGAATACAGCTACGGAAAGTTAGAAAGTTTCAATCTTTTTATACCTCGGTTTATGGGTGGCGGAAACTCAGAACCATTGCCTGAGGACCCAAAAACATTAGATGCCGTGATGCAATTAGGAGCTTCACCACAAGAGGCAAATCAGTTATTAAACCAAGTGCCAATGTATTGGGGAAATCAACCTATTGTTGCTGCTCCGGCTTATGTGGGTGCAATAATTATATTTTTATCAATCTTTGCATTGTTTCTTATTAAAGGAAAACTAAAATGGTGGCTAACCGCCGGGTTTTTATTGAGTTTATTTTTGTCTTGGGGCAAGAATTTTAGTTTGCTAACGGATTTCTTTATTGATTACATTCCTTTATATAACAAATTTAGAGCAGTTTCTTCCGTACAGGTTCTTCTAGAAATGATTTTACCAATATTAGCGATTGTTGGTTTGCATCAATTCTTTTTTAAATCTGAAGCTGAGAAAAGGAAAAAAGCATTGTTATATGCAACAGGAATTACAGGGGGAATTACATTAATATTTATACTGTTTAAATCTGTTTTACTGAGCTTTACAAGTCCTTACGATTCTTATTTTATTGAAAATTTCGGAATTCAATTTATAGATGCTGTTCGAGAAGATAGAACAACTTTGTTTATGACAGATGCTATTAGATCATTGATTTTAGTATTACTTACAGCTGGATCTTTGTGGTTTTTTATTAATGAAAAATTAAAACAAGGAACTACAATTGCAATAATTACATTATTAATTTTATTTGATTTGGTTGGAGTGGACAGACGGTACGTAAACAATGATGATTTTGTGATGGCTCGTGTAATGAATCACCCATTTCAAGAAAGTTTTGCCGACAAAGAAATTTTAAAAGACACTGATTACTTTAGAGTGTACGATATATCGACCAATCCTTTTAGCAGCGGAAAAGCAAGTTTTTATCACAATGCTCTGGGAGGTTATCATGCCGCGAAACCTGGGCGTATGCAAGAAATTGATGACTTCTATTTGAGTAAAGGAGACATTGGAATTTTAAATATGATGAATGTTCGGTATATCATTACCCAAAGTAAAAATGGTACTGCTGTTCCTCAACGAAACCCCTATGCAAATGGTCCCGCTTGGATGGTCGAAAATGTGATGTTTGCTAAAAACGCCAATGAAGAAATTAGATTATTGGATAGCTTAGATACCAAGAAAACAGCGATTATTAATAAAGAATTTAAACCTTTGTTGCCATTAGAAAATGTACAAAGAGATTCTACTGCAACGATTGAATTAGAAAGTCATTCGCCCAATCATTTAGTTTATAAAACAAAAACTAAATCGCCTCAACTGGCTCTTTTTTCTGAAGTTTATTATCCGAAAGGGTGGAATGCATATATTGACAATAAACCAGCAGGTTATTTAAGAGCAAATTATATATTAAGAGCAATGGTAATTCCTGAAGGAACTCATACTATCGAGTTTAAATTTGAACCTGAAGTGGTTGCTAGAGGAAGCAAAATTAGTTTGGCAAGTAGTATTTTGTTTGTATTGGTTTTTGTTGGTGGAGCTGTATTTTTTCGAAAGAAGGAATCTCATGAAACTGTAGAGTAGTTAATTATGAGTTTTTATAATAATGAAAACACAACTAATAATCATAAGACACCTGTCTCCGCAGGTGTTCTAATAATTACCTATTACTGGCCACCAGCAGGAGGGCCTGGAGTGCAGCGTTGGTTGAAATTTGTAAAATATTTTAAAGAATTTGGAATTGAACCTACTGTTTATATTCCAGAAAATCCGCATTATCCATTATTAGATGAATCCTTGCTAAATGAAGTGCCAAAAGGAATCACAATCATAAAACACCCTATAAAAGAACCTTACGGATTTGCAAATTTGTTTTTAAAAAAGAAAACAAAACAAGTTAGTAGTGGAATTATTACCAATAAAAAACAGTCTATTTTAGAAAAAATGATGCTTTGGGTTCGAGGAAACTTTTTTATTCCCGATGCCCGTATCGGTTGGGTGAAACCTTCGGTTGCTTTTCTTGAAAAATATCTATCAGAAAATAATATTGAGACTATTATAACTACTGGACCGCCACATAGTTTGCATTTAATTGGAATGCAATTAAAAGAAAAAACAGGCGTAAAATGGCTGGCAGATTTTCGTGATCCTTGGACGACCATTCATTATCATAAATCGTTACGATTAAGTAAATCTTCAGAAAAAAAACATCAAGACTTAGAAACAGAAGTTTTAAATACGGCAGATTGTATTGTGGTTACTAGCCCAAATACTAAAAAAGAATTTAAACAGCTCACCAAAACTCCCATAGAAGTAATCACGAATGGCTTTGAAATTTTGGAGAAGGTAGTTAGAGTTCCCGATACAGATTTTACCTTGGTTCATATTGGCTCTTTATTAAGCAAACGAAACCCGGAAGTGTTATGGGAAATTCTTTCAGAGTTAGTTAGCGAAAACAATGATTTTGCAAAGGATTTAAAGATTAAATTAGTTGGTATTGTTGGAGAAGATATTAAAAAAAGTGTTGAAGAATATGGCTTAACAGATAATTGCGAAGTTGTTGGTTATGTTTCTCATCAGGAAGCAATTCAGCTACAACATAATGCACAAGTATTGTTATTAATTGAAATGGATACGCCAGAAACTAAAGCAATAATACCAGGAAAAATATTTGAATATTTAGCAGCAACCCGATCAATAATAGCACTTGGCCCAAAAGGAAGTGATGTTGCTTCAATTATAAATGAAACCCAATCAGGGAGTTACTTTTTATATACTGAAAAGGAAAAGTTAAAATCTAAGATTCTTTTAAATTATAATGATTTTAAAGTAGGAAAACTCCAAATTAATTCTAAGAATATATCAAAATATAGTAGGAGGGAACTGACAAAAAAGATGAGTGAGTTACTAGTGAAAATATCTTTATAACAATCATTTCACTTCTTTACAAAAACTAATTTTCACCCTTTAGTAGTTCTTAAAAAGCCTGATTATTATCATATTATATTAATTTATTAGCAAGTATTTTTGTTTGATGCTCATGTAGCTCTCTTACTTATTTCAACAATTAATAATGATATAAATTATGGGGAAGAATTATTTAAAATCGGAAGATTCCAACAGAAGTGTATTGAAAGTTTTTAGTGTTATTTTATCGTTGTTGTTTTTTGTTTTCGGTATCATATCAATCATTCACCCAGACTCAACTTTAAAAATATTAAGTATTCCGGCAGGAGATTCAATTAAATGGTTTGCACTTCCAATTATTATATTCCTTTTTCCATTCTTTAAAGAAATTTCTTTTAATGGAAGTAGGGTAAAGTTAATAGACGAAATACGTGAAACTAAAAAATCTATGTATGTTATTGTTCAACAGATTTCAAATCAAAAAACAAAATCTAGGGAAGAATTAATAAAAGCGTACAGAAGATATCTTGCTTTATTGGAAGATGATGAAAGACGTTTTCAAGTTTTAAAACTGACTAAAATATATTTTGAAGAAATGAACGCTAGTGTTATTAAAGTGAAAAAAGCATTAAAACAACAAGGGTTTAAAATTTCAGACAAATCTGAAGAAATTAATTTAGAATTGATAAAAGCTCTTGAACAATTTCAAATAAAACAAGGATTGGTAGGAGATGGTATTTTTGGCTATTGGACTTATGATAAGCTAAGAGTGTATTTTGAAGATAATTAATACATAAAAAAGTAAAACCCCCAATAAATATAATTTAATGAGGGTTTTACAAACTAACCAACCAAAATTTTATAAACCGCTTCTTCTTGAAGAGCTAGTTCTTGTGCTTGTTTTTCTACTTTTTGAGTTTGAGTTTTTTCGTGCTGAATTTGATGTAGCAACTTTGCTTGTTCTCTTTTTATAAGTAGTAGTTCTATTGTTAGTTGAAGTTGCAACTTTTCTTTTATTAGTAGAATAAGATGGCTTTTTATAGGTACTTCGACTTGAACTGTTTGAAGCATTTCCACTTCTTTTATAGGAAACCTTTCTTGTAGAACTATTGGAAGTTGAATTAAATTTAAAACCTTCCGAAGTTCTTTTAGAAGTTGTTGTTCCTCTACGACTAGCTACTTTTTCAGTTCTACTATTACTGGTATTAGATGAATTTCTTCTACCTGATCTATAGTTTTTATTTACAGCAGTTCTTCCATTCTTATAGTGAATTCGACTTCCTGGCTTACTAAAACTTCTTCTCCCGTTGGTGTAAGAAACATTGCTTCTTCCACGATTGGAATAATAATTTGAATGCACATTATAAGCATATCTTGTTGGTGTATAATACCTGCGATACGGATAATTATAAACTACACAACTTGCATAAACTGGTTGCATATAATACGAGTGCCAAGGCTGATATACATAGTAATAGTTAAACGGATTAATATAGCCTGTGAAATGTGAATAGTAGCCATAACGGTTATAATAAATTTGCATTCCTCCAACCTGAACAATTCTACTATTATAATATCTAATATCTACAGATCCAGCTTGAACAATACGCCCAAATTCATCATAATAAATAGGAATATCTTCAATTTGAATTACAGCTCCATAATTGTCATATTGAACATACATATCATAATTATAACCTGAATTATAGCTGATGTTTACGTTTGGAGAATTAATAATTAAACTGGTATTTGATCCGTTGTAATTTCCCAAATAAGTAAAATCGAATTGCCCATCTGGATAAACAGAAAACTCCACATTTTGTTCTGTGAAAATATATGATTTACCATATCCGTTTCCGTAGAAATTATCTGTATTTTTTTCTGAAGCGTATAATGAAGTTATACTAATTAGAAGAAAATAAATCGAGAGTGTGATTGCGTTTTTCATGATATTTATTTTTAGGGTTTCAATTATTCTATTAATTGAAATTATTACAATGTTATATTACCAACGACCGTGCCAAAGATGTAAAACTCCTTTGTATAGTGAGTTAACAAAGTTTTTAATATAGAAGTGTAAAAAAGGAAAGAGAATAAAATACTTTAAACAGAAAAATCCGCTTTCAAGAAAAACCTGAAAACGGATTTTAAAAACTAACCAACCAAAACTTTAAACTTATTTATGAAAGTATGAATTACTTTACGGAATTGTAATTTGCAATCACCGTGCCATAAAATTATTTTGGACTTAGATTATGATTTATTTAACAATGAATTTTTCAGTTTTTTTAAGAGTTCCATTACTAAATACTTGATAAAAATAAAAACCGGAAGCAAAATTCATATTGTTTAAAATGTAATTTTCTGTTATAATTACATCTTCTTTGATAAGCTTTCCAGTGATATTGTATATTTTTAAATAGTCTATTTCAGCTTCAATAGGGAGTTGTAAAATGGATTTTTCAGAAATTGGATTTGGATATAAGATTATTTTTTCTTTAAATGTTTCTCCAATTGATAATGTTGTATTATCACAAGGAGTTGCCTCATTAAAAAAGTATGATACTCCGTTGGTATTGAAACAAACCAAGGCACTATAACCAGTAACATCTAACCAACCCCAAAGAATATCAAAGCCACTAATATTACCAATACCCTCAATCCATTGAATTTGACCAAGTTCATTATTTTCTATAAATGTTATTACTTTTCTTATTTTACCGGCAATTTCAATATCTTCAACTATATCTACAGTTAATTGAGTTTCCCAGAGATCAGTCCCCATTAAAGTACAGGGCGGATAATAATGATATGCACTACCAAATAAATTAAAGGTGTCTCCCTCTTCTAATGTAAAATCAAATAATACATTTTCAGTGTTTTCATTTTCATCATACCTATAAACGATTCCATTTTCCTCTCTTAGTAAGCAAGTAGATTGGTCATCGCTCTTCATCCGAAAATAACCAATTCCATTAAAATTCTCAATAGAGCCTATAGATACTTGTTCTGTTATAACCCAAGAATAAGGAGGTTCTGGAGGATCAAAAGGTTCATAATGCACATCTACACTCCAGGTGTTCCCTTCTTCAAGCATTGGAATGTATTGAGAAAAAGAAGCTGTGCTAAAAAGTAAGCTAATAATGAGTAGTACTTTTTTCATAATATAATAAGTTAATTAATAATCTTAACTTTATTAAATAGGGGAGTAACTCTATAAAAATACTAAATTTTTTCTAAAAGATACTTTGCAGTAAACGATTTTGTGTTTTTTGAAACTTCTTCGGGAGTTCCTTCAGCCATTACTTTTCCACCTTTTTCACCGCCTTCCAATCCTAAATCTATAATATGGTCTGCACATTTTATTAGATCCATATTATGTTCCACTACAATCACCGTATGACCTTTATCTAATAAAGCATAAAAGGAAGCCAATAATTTATTAATGTCGTGAAAATGAAGCCCTGTAGTAGGTTCATCAAAAATGAATAGGGCTTTTTCCTTGGTATTTCCTTTACTAAGAAGGATGCTAATTTAATTCGCTGTGCTTCACCACCAGAAAGTGTAGAAGAACTTTGCCCTAATTGCACATAGCCCAAGCCAACATCTTGCAAAGGGTGAAGTTTATTGGTGATTTTTGTTTTGTTGTGTAAACTGAAAAATTCAATCGCATCTTCAACCGTCATATGAAGAATGTCGTGAATACTTTTTTTATTGAAATGTACTTCTAACACTTCCTTTTTAAAACGCTTTCCTTTACAAACGTCACATTCTAGATGTACATCTGCCATAAATTGCATTTCGATAGTGACTTCGCCTTCCCCTTTACAGTTTTCACAACGACCACCATCTACATTAAATGAAAAATGTTTGGCTTTATATCCTCTTATATCTGAAAGTTTTTGGCGAGCGTACAAATTCCGAATATCATCGTAAGCCTTAATGTAAGTGACAGGGTTAGAACGACTGGAACGCCTAATAGGATTTTGATTAATAAATTCTACATTTTTTAAATTTGAAAAATCGCCTTCAATTTTACTGAATTGTCCTGGCTTTTCTCCATATCCTCCAACTTCTTTAAGCATTACTGGATAAAGAATATTTTTAACCAAGGTGCTTTTTCCACTTCCTGAAACTCCTGTAATTGCCGTAAAACAACCTAAAGGAAATTCAACATTAATATTCTTAAGATTGTTATGTCGAGCACCAAATAATTTAATTTTATTTTTTGAAGTCCGTCTTTTAGATGGGGTTTCAATAGAAAGTTCACCGTTTAAATACTTGGCGGTTAAAGAATTTGATTTTAATAGTGCTTTATAGTTTCCTGTTGCAACAACTTCGCCTCCAAATGTTCCAGCTTCTGGTCCAATATCTATAATTTCGTCAGCTGCTTTCATAATATCTTCATCGTGTTCAACCACAATAACGGTATTCCCTAAATCTCTAAGGTCTTTTAAGACTTTAATTAACCGTTCGGTATCTTTTGGATGAAGACCAATACTGGGTTCGTCAAGAATGTACATAGAGCCAACTAAGCTACTTCCCAAAGAAGTTGCTAAATTAATTCGTTGTGATTCACCACCAGAAAGCGTGTTTGATTTTCGGTTTAAGGTCAAATAACTCAGGCCTACATCTAATAAAAATTTGATTCGGTTGTTAATTTCAATCAATAATCGTTTGGCAATTACTTGATCGTATTTATTCAACTTTAAGTTTTCAAAAAAGACGGCTATTTTCTCTAGAGGAAGTTCTACTAATTCTTGAATGGAAGTATTGTTAATCTTAACATAACTAGCTTCTTTCCGAAGCCTTTTACCTTTACAAGTGCTGCATTTAGTTTTTCCTCGGTAACGTGAAAGCATTACCCGATTTTGAATTTTATAACTTTTAGAAGTTAAATCATCAAAGAATTCATTCAGCCCAGTAAAATGCTCATTGCCTTCCCAAACCGACTGTTTTTGTTCTTCGGAAAGCTGAAACCAAGGTTTATGGATAGGAAAATCGAATTTATAAGCAGCATTTACCAATTGATCACGATACCAACTCATACTCTCGCCACGCCAAGGAAAAACACAATTTTCAAAAACGGTTAGTGCTGTGTTTGGAACCACCAAATCATCATCAATACCAATAACATCACCATAGCCTTCGCAGGTTTCACAAGCACCGTAAGGGTTGTTAAAACTAAATAAATGCACATTCGGAACTAAGAAAGTAATTCCGTCTGCTTCAAATTTATTGTTGAATTCTTTTAATGAATTGTCAGATAAGTTCTCGATATAAATTTCTCCCTTTCCCTCAAAAAAGGCAATTTCAATTGCATCTGCTAAGCGATTGTAAAAATCTTCATCATCCTTGGTGATTATACGATCGACTACCAAATCTATTGTCTTGGGAAGTGATTTTCCTTTTAATTCATCTAAGCGAATTATAGTATCTTCAATTTTAACACGAGCATAGCCTTGTTGTGCTAATGCTGTTAATTTGTTTTCCATTGTTCGTCCATCTTCTAAATGAATAGGAGCGAGCAGAAGGAGTTTTTCACCTTCAGAAAATGATTTTATAAAGGTAATTACATCCGAAGTGGAGTCTTTTTTTACCTCTTTTCCAGAAATTGGAGAAATAGTTTTACCAATTCTGGTAAATAATAATTTTAAGTAATCATATATTTCAGTGGAAGTTCCAACGGTTGATCGAGGGTTGGTTGAATTAACTTTTTGTTCGATAGCAATTGCTGGTGAAATTCCTTTGATTGAATCTACTTTAGGTTTGTTCAGTCTCCCTAAAAATTGTCGTGCATAAGAGGACAAACTTTCCACATACCTTCGTTGCCCTTCAGCATAGAGAGTATCGAATGCGAGACTAGATTTGCCACTTCCTGAAAGTCCCGTAATAACCACCAATTTATTTCTAGGAATAGCTACTGAAATATTTTTTAAGTTATGCAGTTTTGCACCTTGAATGATGATGTGTTTTTTAGTATCTAATTTATCGAAATTCAATTTAAAATTTTCATAATTAATAGGAATTTCACAAAGATACTATTTACTATTTGAGAAAAGAAAAAAGGATAATTAATATTTTTTATTGATTTTTTATTGATTTTTT
>JAJRQR010000172.1 GCA_024280145.1 Bacteroidota bacterium | reverse complement strand
TAAAAGGGATTTACCTTGGAGAACTACCAAGCTACCTTATAATATATGGCTTTCAGAAATTATGCTTCAGCAAACTCGAGTTGCTCAAGGATTACCTTATTATAAGGCGTTGATATCTGAATTTCCAACAATTTTTGACCTAGCAAAAGCTTCCGAAGAAAAAGTATTGAAACTTTGGCAAGGACTTGGTTATTATTCACGTGCTCGGAATCTACATGCTACTGCAAAATATATTTCAGAAGAATTAAATGGCGAATTTCCTTCAACTTACAAAGAATTACTTCAACTTAAAGGTGTGGGAGATTACACTGCTCCTGCCATTGCTTCAATTAGTTTTAATTTACCAACCGCTGTTGTGGACGGAAATGTATATCGTGTTTTAGCAAGAATTTTCGATGTTTCTTCTCCTATAAATAATACTGAAGGAATAAAGGAGTTTAAAAAATTAGCGCAGTTGCTTTTACCTTCGGGAGAAACAGGGACTTACAACCAAGCAATTATGGAGTTTGGTGCTAGACCATGCAAACCACAAAATCCAGATTGTGATTCCTGTATTTTTAATGACCGTTGTGTAGCACTTCAGAAGAAAAAGATTTTAGAATTACCTGTAAAACTGAAAAAGACAAAAGTTAAGAAAATCTATTTCAATTATCTGGTCCTGCTTTCTGAAGACGATAAAACACTTCTTCAACAACGAATAGGAAAAGGAATATGGCAAAATTTATATGAATTTCCTTTGCTTGAAACAAAAGCAGATAGTGAATTAAGGGAGCTTCAAAAGTTAGAAGTATTTCAGAAAGCATCAAAAGATTATAATTTTAAATCGATTGTAAATTATAATGAAAAACCGATTATTCATAAACTTTCGCACCGACATATTTATACGCGATTCTGGATTATTGAAGTTTTAGAATTGCCCAAAAATGCCATTCCTATTAATGAAATAGAGAAATATCCTGTTCCAATTCTAATCGGAAATTTTATCGAAAAATTTTTCAGTAAAAAAGAATCGCTACAAAAACAAAAAAAATAGTTATATTTAAAACACAAAATTTAACTTTGCAGATTATATAAATTAATAAATTATGAACGGGACATTAAATAAGGTAATGCTAATTGGGCATACTGGTACAGAAGTGAAAATGCATTATTTTGAAGGTGGCGGAAGTATTGGGAATTTTTCGTTAGCAACAAATGAAACCTATACTAATCGTACAACTGGCGAAAAAGTTACAAATACAGAATGGCACGCTATTGTGGTTAGAAATAAAGCTGCTGAAATTTGTGAAAAATACCTTAAAAAAGGAGATAAGGTTTATATAGAAGGTCGTTTAAAAACAAGAAAATGGCAAGATGCTGAAGGAAAAGATCGTTACACAACCGAAATTCATTGCTCGGAGTTTAACTTTTTAAGCCCAAAAGGTGAAGGAGGCAATAATGCTAATCCACAAAACACGCAAAGTAATCCTACTACAAGTCAATCAACACCAGAAACAACTAATCCGGTTAGTGAAAACAAAGAATCTGATGATTTGCCTTTTTAAAATAAAGTTTAAATAAAACGTATTTTGGATCTAGAACCTCCCAGTTTATTTTTAGCAATTCCTTTTGAAGCTTCCTATATTACCAGTTTTGTAATATTAATTGTGTTGCTTGTTTGTTCTGCCTTAATTTCGGGTGCTGAGGTTGCTTTTTTTTCATTAACAGCTTCAGATTTTGAAGAGGATTCTAATGAAAATGGACTGTCAAAAAAACAGAAAATTGTTCAAAAACTAGTATCAAAACCTAAAAAATTATTAGCCACAATTTTAGTAGCTAATAATTTTATAAATATCGCAATTGTTTTATTATTTGCTTCCTTAGGAGAGCTTTTTTTTTCTGGAGTTACTACGGATTATTACGGTATTAATATCCGTTTTATCACCGAAGTTGGAGTAGTTACTTTTGTGATTTTGTTATTTGGTGAAATTCTTCCAAAAGTATATGCTAGTCGTAAAAACGTTGAGTTTTCAACCTTTATGGCGTACCCAATAAAGTTTTTAGATACTGTTTTAACACCATTGAGTAATCCTATGCAAGCTGGAATTCAGTTTATTGAAAAGAAATTTGGAAACCAGAAAACTAATATTAGCGTAGATCAATTATCACAAGCCTTAGAGCTTACTTCAGAGGAAGATAAACAAAATGAAGATCATAAAATATTACAGGGAATTGTAACTTTTGGAAACACCGATACTAAGCAAGTAATGAAACCCAGAATGGATATTTTTGCTTTAAATGAAAATGAATCTTACGAGAATATTATGCCTGAGATTATTGAAAATGGGTATTCTCGTATTCCAGTTTTTAAGGAAAATATCGATACAATAATAGGGATTCTTTATGTGAAAGATCTAATGCCTTATATAAACCAGAAGGAATTGGACTGGAACACTCTTTTGAGAAAGCCTTATTTTGTTCCTGAAAATAAAAAGTTGGACGATTTGCTTAATGAGTTTAAAGAAATGAAAATGCATATGGCAATTGTGGTAGATGAATATGGAGGCACTAGCGGATTGATAACTTTAGAAGATATTATTGAAGAAATTGTGGGTGAAATTAGTGATGAATTTGATGATGAAGATTTGGTGTTCTCAAAACTAGACGATAACACTTTTGTATTTGAAGGAAAAACACCTTTGAAAGATTTTTATAAAGCAATCAAATTAGAAGACTTCAAAATATTTGAAGATAAAAAAGGCGATGCAGAAACCCTTGCAGGTTTTATTTTAGAAATTGCAAAAGGATTTCCGAAGCGAGGGGAAATACTAAATTTTCACAATTATACGTTTACTGTTGAAGGGTTTGAAAACAAACGAATCAGTCAAATTAAAATTTTAATAAATATTTAGTATGCGTATTATTCTTGTTCTTTTTTTAGTGGTTTTGTTTGCTTCTTGTGAAGATGAAGTGAAAATTAAACCAAAAGCACAACTTAGTCTAGAGTATCCAAAGCCAAAATATGAAGATGTAAGAATTAGTTTTCCGTTTCGATTTCAAAAAAATAAAATAGCTGCTCTTCAGGAAAAAAGAAATTTTGGTTTGAATTTACAGTATCCATATATGAAGGCTACTATTTATATGACTTACCAAAACGTAACAGAAACCAATTTAGACTCCTTATTACGTGATGCTCAAAAATTAGCCTATGATCACGCGGTAAAAGCCGAAAGTATTCCAGAACAACCTTTTGTTAATCCTGAAGACAATGTATACGGAATGTTTTATATGATTAATGGTAACGCTGCCACTCAAGCAGAATTTTACCTTACCGATAGCATTCATAATTTTATAACGGGAGCCTTATATTTTGAAGTGAAACCCAACTTCGATTCTATTTATCCAGCAGCGGTTTATTTACGAAGAGATATGCGTCGTATTATGGAAACATTGCGATGGAATAGTAAAAGTGAAGAGTGAAGAGTTTGAAGTGCTGAGTTAAAAAATTAAAAAACCATTTCAAAAATTAATTGAAATGGTTTAAATATTTTAAAGATTCCTGTTTTTATAGAAATTTATTATGCTTTTTTATCAGCACAACAAGCCATTTTGCAATCTTTACCGTGAGTCATTTTTTCGCCGTGATTTTCTCCCATAGAAGCTTTGTCTCCACCCATCATTTTACAATCAGATTTCATTTTACCTTTACAAGCTTCTTTGCTCATTCCCTTACATGAAGCTTTATCGCCCATTTTGCAATCTTTCATTCCTTTTGTACACTCTTTTCCTTCGTGATTGCATTTTTTCTTATCACCTCCTTTTGCTCCGTCAGTAGAAAAAGATTCCACTGTTTTCATTTCGCTAACAGAATACTTATCGCTAGTTGCAATAACGGTTTCTTCTAATGAAGAGGTAGTTACAGAAGCTTCATCGTATTCTACCATTGCAAGTTTTTTATCAAAATCTACCGTTGCAGATTTTACCCCTTCCATTTCTGAAAGTTTTTTTTCAATGGTTTTTGCGCAACCAATTGCACAAGTCATTCCTTCGATATTAAACTCAGCTTTTGCTAGTTTTGCATCAGATGCAATTTCTTTTTTTGTAACTGTTTCTGCTACTTCTACTGTTTTTACTTGTGGTTCGTTTTCGTTTTTACAAGACCACATGATAGTAGATGTTAATGCGATTCCGATTGCTAATTTTAAAATTTTCATAATTTTAGTTTGATTTAATTTTAGCAAAAATAACAATAGTTATCACTTTTTAAATTTATTAGTCACATTTTTGCAAAATATTTAACAATTAGTATGCTCCCAGCTAATAAAAAATGGACTTATTTATTAATACTTTCCCTAATTTGGGGAAGCTCCTTTATATTAATAAAAAAAGCATTAATTGGTTTTACTCCTATGCAATTAGGGTCTTTGCGGATTATTGTTTCGGGATTAATGTTGTTTCTAGCAGGATTTAACAGCCTAAAAAAACTAACCAAAACCAATTATAAATGGATTGCGATTTCGGGATTGTTGGGTACATTTTTCCCTGCTTTTCTTTTTGCTTATGCCGAAACTGAGATAGATAGCGCCATTGCTTCCATATTAAACTCGATTGTACCTATAATGACAATTGTTTTTGGAATGGCACTTTTTAAAATTCTTTCCTCCCGAAAACAAATAATAGGAGTTGTAGTAGGTTTTATTGGGACGGTATTTTTAATTACAAATGGTGCGAGTATCAATCCAGATCAGAATTATTGGTATGCCCTTTTAGTGATCATCGCTACTTTAATGTATGCAATGAATATCAATATTATTAAACGGCATCTTCAAAATGTACCTGCTATGGCAATTGCAGTAGGTAATTTTGCAGTGATTATTATTCCTGCTTTTGTGGTGCTGGCTTTTTCAGGTTTTTTTACTTCAGAAGTATTACAAGCGCCAGAGTTTAATATGTCCATATTATATATTGTATTGCTTTCTTTATTTGGAACTGCTATTGCAAAGGTGTTTTTCAATAAATTGGTTCAGATTTCAACACCAGTTTTCGCATCTTCGGTTACTTATATTATGCCTATTGTTTCGGTTTCTTGGGGATTAATGGATGGAGAATCTTTCAGTATTTGGCAGGCTCTTTCAGCAATAATTATTCTTTTTGGAGTGTATTTAGCAAACTCCAAGCGTTAAGCTAATTAGCCTTGTAAATATTTAGAAAAACGGTTTGCTGATACCATAAATAAAACTATATTTGCACCCTCCTACGCAAAATTGATTGCAAAAGGAGGATAAGCCCGCTAAACACGGGATAATTAATTAATAAAATTTAAACGAAACGCTATGTTCGCAATTGTAGAAATAGCAGGGCAGCAATTTAAAGTTGCAAAAGATCAAAAAGTCTTTGTTCACCGTTTGTCAACAGAAGAAGGAAAGAAAGT
>JAJRQR010000171.1 GCA_024280145.1 Bacteroidota bacterium | reverse complement strand
TGAAATTACTACATCAACTTCATTTCCTTCTTTATCTTTACTTTTTACAGTTTTAAGATCTTCAATTTCAGCAATACCATCAAACTTCACAGTTAATTTATTCTCTTCAGAAATATTACCTGCTACCCCACCAACGTGGAAGGTACGAAGTGTTAACTGTGTTCCTGGCTCTCCAATTGATTGTGCAGCAACTACTCCTACAGCTTCACCCATTTGTACCATTTTATTGGTAGCAAGGTTTCTTCCGTAACAAGCAGCACAAATTCCTTTTTTAGCTTCACAAGTTAATGCAGAACGTACTTCAACAGCATCTATTGGAGATGCTTCAATTTGAGCAGCAATTTCTTCATTTATATGTCCACCAGCTTCTACTAAAACTTCTTCAGTCAAAGGATTGTAAACATCGTGTAATGAAGTACGACCTAAAATTCTTTCTTTTAAAGTTTCAACAACTTCTTCATTCTTCTTTAATGGTGAAACATTGATTCCTCTTAAGGTTCCACAATCTTCAATATTAACAATAACATCTTGTGAAACATCTACCAAACGACGTGTTAAATACCCTGCATCGGCAGTTTTTAAAGCTGTATCTGCAAGTCCTTTACGCGCACCGTGAGTAGAGATAAAGTATTCAAGAATTGATAATCCTTCCTTAAAGTTAGAAAGAATTGGATTCTCAATAATTTCTCCACCACCAGCGGTAGATTTTTTAGGTTTCGCCATTAATCCACGCATACCTGTTAACTGACGGATTTGCTCTTTAGAACCCCTCGCACCAGAATCAAGCATCATAAACACCGAGTTAAATCCTTGTTTGTCCTCGCGAATACGCTTCATAGACAATTCGGTTAGCTCAGCATTGGTTGCTGTCCAGATATCAATTACTTGGTTATAACGTTCGTTGTTGGTAATAAGACCCATATTATAGTTTCCTATAATACCTTCAACTTCTTTATTTGCTTTATCAATCATTCCTTGTTTTTCAGCTGGAATAATAATATCACCTAAACTAAAAGACAATCCACCTTCGAATGCAAACTTGTATCCTAATGTTTTAATTGCGTCTAGGAAATCTGCAGTTATTGGTACTGAAGTTGCTCTAAGAACTCCTCCAATAATATCTCTAAGAGTTTTCTTATTTAATACTTCATTTATATAACCTGCAGCTTCTGGAACGTGCTCATTAAATATTACTCTACCAACAGTAGTTGTAATAATTTGATTTACCAATTCTCCTGCTTCGTTAAAATCTTTGGTTTTGATTTTAATTTCAGCATTTAATTCTACTTGCTTTTCATTGTAAGCAATGATAACTTCTTCAGCAGAATAAAATGTAATTCCTTCTCCTTTAACTTTATAATCTTTAGTAGATTTTTTAAGTTTGGTCATATAATAAAGACCTAATACCATATCCTGAGATGGCACCACTACTGGCTGACCATTTGCAGGATTTAATATATTATGAGAACCTAACATTAAAAGTTGAGCTTCCAAAATTGCTTCGGGTCCAAGTGGTAAGTGAACTGCCATTTGATCTCCATCAAAATCGGCGTTAAATGCCGTACACGCTAATGGGTGTAATTGGATTGCTTTTCCTTCAATTAATTTTGGTTGGAATGCTTGTATTCCTAAACGGTGAAGCGTAGGCGCACGGTTTAATAATACAGGATGTCCTTTTAAAACATTCTCTAAAATATCCCAAACAACAGGTTCTTTTTTATCTATAATTTTTTTTGCAGATTTTACTGTTTTTACAATTCCTCTTTCTATTAATTTACGAATAATAAAAGGTTTGTAAAGCTCTGAAGCCATTCCTTTTGGAATTCCACATTCAGATAATTTTAATTCGGGTCCAACAACAATTACCGAACGTGCTGAATAATCCACACGTTTACCCAATAAGTTTTGACGGAAACGACCTTGTTTACCTTTTAATGAATCTGAAAGTGATTTTAAAGGACGGTTAGAATCTGTTTTTACTGCTGAAGACTTACGTGTATTATCTAATAAAGAATCTACAGACTCTTGAAGCATACGTTTTTCATTACGTAAAATTACTTCTGGAGCTTTAATTTCCATTAATCGTTTTAAACGATTGTTTCTAATAATTACTCTTCGGTATAAATCATTTAAATCTGAAGTCGCAAAACGACCACCATCTAATGGCACTAACGGACGTAATTCTGGTGGTATAATTGGCACCACCTTCAAAATCATCCATTCTGGTCTGTTCTCTCTATTTTTGTTAGATTCACGAAGTGCTTCTACAACTTGAAGACGTTTTACCGCTTCGGTTTTACGTTGTTTTGAAGTTTCGTTATTTGCTTTGTGACGAAGCTCGAAAGACAATTCATCTAAATCAATTCTTTTTAATAAATCAATCAAACATTCAGCTCCCATTTTAGCGATGAATTTCTCTGGATCTTCATCATCTAAATATTGATTTTCTTGAGGAAGTACTTCTAATATATTTAAGTATTCTTCTTCGGTAAGGAAATCCATTTTTTGAACTGGTTCTCCTTCTTCATTCATTGCATTACCTGGTTGAATCACCACATAACGTTCGTAGTAAATGATCATATTTAACTTCTTAGAAGGCAATCCAAGAAGATATCCTATTTTGTTTGGTAAACTACGGAAGTACCAAATGTGTGCTACAGGAACTACTAAATTAATATGTCCTACGCGATCACGACGTACTTTCTTTTCGGTTACTTCTACACCACAACGGTCACAAACGATTCCTTTATAACGGATTCTTTTGTATTTTCCACAGGCACATTCGTAATCTTTGATAGGTCCGAATATACGCTCACAGAAAAGTCCGTCACGTTCTGGTTTGTGCGTACGGTAGTTAATTGTTTCTGGTTTTAAAACTTCACCACGAGATTCACCTAAAATCTTTTCTGGAGAAGAAAAACCAATTGAAATTTTACTAAATTTCTTTGCTACTATTTCTTTATTTCTTGCCATAATGCTATGTACTATGCTTTGTAAAATTTAAGAAGAAGAGACGTGATAAATCACGTCTCTTCGCAGGGATTTATTATTCCTCTAATCTAATATCTAATGCCAATCCTTTTAATTCGTGCATTAACACGTTAAAAGATTCTGGCAATCCTGGTTCTGGCATTGCTTCTCCTTTTACGATTGCTTCGTAAGTTTTAGCTCTACCAACAACATCATCAGATTTTACTGTCAATATTTCTCTAAGTGTACTAGATGCACCGTATGCTTCTAATGCCCATACTTCCATTTCTCCAAAACGCTGACCACCAAATTGTGCTTTACCACCAAGAGGTTGTTGCGTAATTAATGAGTATGGTCCTATTGAACGAGCGTGCATTTTATCATCAATCATATGACCTAACTTAATCATATAAATAACTCCAACGGTTGCTTTTTGATCGAAACGTTGTCCAGTTCCACCATCATATAAATAGGTATGTCCAAATTCTGGAACACCAGCTTGTTCTGTTAAAGCGGTAATTTCTTCGATAGTTGCACCATCGAAAATTGGTGTTGCATATTTTTGACCTAATTTCTGACCTGCCCATCCAAGAACAGTTTCATAAATTTGACCAATATTCATACGAGAAGGTACCCCTAATGGGTTAAGAACTATATCTACTGGAGTTCCGTCTTCTAAGAAAGGCATATCTTCTTGACGTACAATACGTGCAACAATACCTTTATTACCGTGACGACCCGCCATTTTATCTCCTACTTTTAATTTACGTTTTTTAGCAACATAAACCTTAGC
>JAJRQR010000170.1 GCA_024280145.1 Bacteroidota bacterium | reverse complement strand
TAATCCCTTTATTAGACAGAATTGACAAAGAAGCAAGTAAAATTGGAGCTGTAAATACCATTAAAATTAATAAAGAAGGAAAACTTATTGGATATAACACCGATCATTATGGTTTTGCAAATGCCCTGATGGATTTCCTTCCAATAAAAGAAAAAAAAGCAATACTGTTAGGAACTGGTGGTGCTTGTAAAGCTATACGATACGTTTTAGAAACTATGAACTTTGAAATAACTCAAGTATCTAGAACCAAAAAAGATAATGTAATAACTTACAGAGATTTAGATAGAGAAATTATCTCTCAAAATTATTTAATTATAAATTGCACACCTTTAGGCACTTTCCCAGATATTCATGAATTTCCAAAAATTCCATATGAGTATTTAACAAAAGAACATGTCGCATTTGACCTCACTTACAATCCTCGTGAAACTGAATTTATGAAACTTAGTAAAGCAAGAGGAGCCAAAGTAAGTAACGGTTTAAAAATGTTAGAATACCAAGCAAAAAAAGCTTGGGCAATTTGGAAATCATAAAATACTCTCAATATTTTTCAAATAATCGATGCTTCCTTTGGTAATTTCAAAGGAGTTAGTATCTTGACGCTTTAAATATTTATTCTAAATAATTTGGAATAAAACTGAACCTTAACATTGAAAAAAATGTCAGAAAAAGAAATGAAAGAAGAAAAAGAAATTACTGAAGTTACAAATATTGAAAACGCTTCAGAAGAAGTAAAAACTCCAATAGATACATCAGAAACTTCAGAAAAAGAAACCAAAACCGAAACTTCAGAAGCAACTCAAGAAACTGAATCTACATCCAATACAGTTGAAGAATTAGAAATTACCGAAGATGCTTCAGAAGATAAGACAACATCTCCCGAAGAAACTGAAGAAGCTCCAACAGATAAAAAAGAAGTTACAAAACCAGAAGTTCTTGAAGAGCCTAAAAAAGACTATTCATCACTTTCCGAAGAGGAATTAATTGCTGAATTGAAAGATATTGTTGCAACAAAACCTATTCAAAATATAAAAGATATCGTTGAAGAAATTAAAACAGAATTTAATTCAAAATTCAATGATGAACTTGAAAAAAATAAAGAAACGTTTATAGCTGATGGTGGAAATATAATCGATTTTTACTATAATACACCTCTAAAAAAGGAGTTTGACAATGAGTATTATCATTACAAACATAAACGAAGTAGCCATTATAAAAACTTATTAAACGATCAAAAAGATAACCTTGCTAAACGAGAAGGATTAATCGAGGAATTAAAAGGGCTATTTAATGTAAAAGAGAAAACGAGTACTATCTACAAAATGTTTCGAGACATACAGGAACGTTGGTTTGAAGCGGGACAAATACCAAGAGACAAATACAATACTGTTTGGGAAAATTACCATCATCACGTTGAGAATTTTTATGATATTTTACACTTAGACCGCGAATTTAGAGATCGTAATTTCAAGCAAAATTTAGAACAAAAACTTAGGTTAATTGGTCGTGCTGAAGAGTTAACAAAAGAAGAAAACAATAATAAAGCATTTCGTGAATTACAAATGCTTCATAAAATGTGGAAGGAAGAAATTGGTCCAGTTGCTAAAGAATTTAGCGATGAAATCTGGGATAAATTTAGTGCAGCCACTAAAATAATTCATGATAAAAGACATGAGTATTTAAAAGAATTAGATAAGCTTGCTGAAGAAAATGTTACTGTCAAAAAAGAATTTATTAATGAAATTAATACTTTAACTGAAAACGCTAAAGACAAAGGACATCAGGTTTGGCAAAATACCATTAAAAAAGTTCAGGAATTAAGAGATCAATTTTTTGAATCTGGAAAAGTTCCGAAATCTAAAAACAAGGAAGTTTGGGATTTATTTAAAGAAGCAACTCGAAACTTTAATAAAGAGAAAAACACCTATTATAAAAATCAGAAAAAAGAGCAATTTGATAATCTTGCAAAAAAACGCGAATTAATTAAAATTGCTGAAGACAATAAGGATGGGGATGATTTTGAAAAAGTAACTCCATTAATGAAGAAAATCCAAAATGATTGGAAAAAAATTGGTCATGTTCCTAGAAAAGACAGCGATAAAATCTGGAAGGAATTTAAAGCGGTTTGCAACCATTATTTTGACAGATTACACGCTCAAAAAGATGAAGCAAATAAAGAGGAATATGCTCATTACGATGCCAAAAAAGCATTTTTAGAAACCCTTGATGATTTAAAATTAGAAGGTGATCACAAAAAAGACATCGCAACTATTACTGGTAAAATTGCTGAATGGAAAGAGTTAGGACGTGTTCCATATAGTAAAAAAGATATTGAGCAAAAATTTAATAAAAAGTTGGACGATCTTTTTGGTCAGTTGGATTTAGATAAAAAACAAACTGAGCTTATTAAATTTGAAAATAAGTTGAATGCAATGACTTCACAAGAAGACGATCGTAAACTTAAAAACGAAGAGTTCTTCATTTCTAAAAAAGTAGGAGAAGTTAGAGATGAAATACGCCAATTAGAAAATAACTTATTATTCTTCAAACACGTAAAAGACGATAATCCTTTAGTAAAAGAAGTTCATAAAAACATTGCAAGACATAAAGAGCAATTAGAAACTTGGATTGAAAAGCTTAAAAAAATTAGAGCTTTACGAAAATAGAATATTAAATTCTGAAAACAAAAAACGCTGTCAAATTAATTTTTGACAGCGTTTTTTTATTGATTTAAGAATGAATAATTCTTATAAATTTTTAGCTTCTTCCCAGAATATATCCATTTCAGCTAAGGTCATATCTTGGATAGATTTTCCCATTTCTTTAGCCTTTACTTCTATATACTGAAAACGTTTAATAAATTTTTTATTGGTACGTTCTAAAGCATTTTCAGGGCTTACTTTTAAGAAACGTGCATAATTAATCATAGAAAACAGGACATCCCCAAATTCAGCTTCAATTTTATCGGTATTATTTTCGTTAATTTCGTGTTGAAATTCTCCTAATTCTTCTTGTAATTTTTCAAAAACCTGTTGTGGTTCTTCCCAATCAAATCCAACTCCTGCTACCTTTTCTTGAATTCGGCTTGCTTTAACTAAAGCGGGTAAAGATTTTGGGACACCTTCTAAAACACTGGATTTTCCTTCTTTTAATTTTAAAGCTTCCCAATTTTGTTTTACTTCTTCTTCATTAGCAACGACAACATCTCCATAAATATGAGGATGACGAGAAATTAGTTTATCGCAAATTTCGTTGGCAACATCAGCAATATCAAAATTGTTGGTTTCAGAACCAATTTTTGCATAAAAAACAATGTGCAATAGTAAGTCGCCTAATTCTTTTTTAACTTCTTCTAAATCGTTGTCAAGAATAGCATCGCCTAACTCGTAGGTTTCTTCAATAGTAAGATGACGCAGCGTTTGAATGGTTTGCTTTTTATCCCAAGGACACTGCGTTCGGAGCTCATCCATAATGGTAAGCAAGCGATCAAAAGCTTTTAGCTGGTCCTTACGAGCATTCATATATTACTCCTCTTCGTTTGTGTTTTCTTCAGATTCTGCCTCTGAAAAATCGGTAATTCCGTTTTTCGTCAACAGATTATACCATTGTACCACCTTTTTAATATCACTAGGATATACTCTATCTTCATCGTAGTCTGGAAGTACTTCGAAAAAATACTCTTCTAATTCGTCTTTTGAAGATTTGTGACTTATCGCTTCACCTCCATTTTCTTTATCGAATATTTTTGTAAAAACTTCACGTAAAGGTAATTCTTCAGTTAAGGTATAGATAGCAATTTCTGAAAGCAAGCTTACATTTTGCCGAGCACTTACACTAATTTTCTTTCCATCAATTAATGATTTTGCTAAAAAACCGCTTCTTGTCTGATTTTCTAGTTGATACAATCCTGGTTTTCCTGAAATTGATAATATTTTTTCTAAACTCATATTAAATTTAAGTTGTAATTATTTTGAATTTTTGAGGAGCAAATATCTTGGGTTCTTATTAATTATCCAAGTGTTTAGCGTTTCTTTTTCATATCTGGAAAACGCATTCGATAATCTACTCGTATTTTTCCTTTTGAAATATTTGAAAGCTTTCCTTTTATTAAACGTTTTTTTAATGGAGATAGTTTATCGGTGAATAATACACCTTCAATATGATCGTATTCATGTTGAATTATTCTTGCCACAATACCATTAAATTCTTTGGTATGCTTTTTGAAATTTTCATCTAAGAATTCAATTTTTATGGTTTCATTTCTGAAAATATCTTCTCTTACATCAGGAATACTAAGACATCCTTCGTTAAAAGCCCATTCATTGCCAGTTTCTTCAATAATCTTTGCATTAACAAAAACTTGTTTAAAATCTGATAAAAATTCTCTTTCCTCCTCCTCTAAATCTTCATCCTCACCAAAAGGAGTTGCATCGACAATAAATAAGCGAATTGGCAATCCTACTTGTGGAGCAGCCAGCCCAATTCCGAGTGCGTTGTACATAGTTTCGAACATATTCTCAAGAATTTCTTCAAATTTTGGAAAATCTTTTGAAATTTCTTTTCCCATTTTTCTTAAAACAGGATCTCCGTAAGCTACAATTGGATAAATCATTTTTTATACTTTAAATAATCTTGTAATATTATGGTGGCACTAATTTCGTCAATTAATGCTTTATTTTGACGTTGTTTTTTATTTAACCCACTGTCAATCATGGTCTGAAAAGCCATCTTACTAGTAAATCGTTCGTCCATTCTCTCAGTTTTCATTTCCGGGAATGTTTCAGAAAATTTCAAAATAAATTTCTGTATTTCAGTTTCAACATTAGAATGTGTACCATCTTTTTGTTTAGGCTCACCAATAATTACGAGTTCAACTTTCTCTTCAGAAATGTATTTCTTTAAAAAAGGAATCAATTCAAAAGTCCGTACTGTTGTTAATCCTGATGCGATAAATTGCATCTCATCGGTGATTGCAATTCCAGTTCTTCTGGTTCCGTAATCTATTGCTAATATTCGTGCCATATTTTGCGCAAAAATAAGGGATTAATTAAAAGTGACTTCTATCTTTGTGAAATTATTAAATAAATATGATACAATTACAACAAATTATAGAAAAAGCTTGGGATGACCGTTCATTATTGACAGACTCAGTTACCATAAAAGCAATAAGAGAAGTTATAAATTTACTTGATGAAGGAAAATTGCGCTGTGCAGCACCAATAAATGATGGCTGGCAAGTAAATGGATGGGTAAAAAAAGCGGTGGTTTTATATTTTCCAATTCAGAAAATGGAAGTTTTGGAAGCTGGTATTTTTGAATATCACGATAAAATTCCGTTAAAAAGAGGCTATCAACAAAAAGGAATTCGAGTAGTTCCTCATGCGGTGGCTAGACACGGTGCATATATTTCAAAAGGTGTAATTTTAATGCCGAGTTATGTGAATATTGGCGCTTATGTAGATGAAGGAACGATGGTGGATACTTGGGCAACTGTTGGAAGTTGTGCTCAAATTGGAAAAAACGTTCATCTTAGTGGTGGCGTAGGAATTGGAGGTGTTTTAGAACCATTACAAGCTGCTCCAGTAATTATTGAAGACAATGCTTTTATTGGTTCTCGTTGCATAGTTGTGGAAGGAGTTCGTGTGGAAAGTGAAGCCGTTTTAGGAGCCAATGTGGTATTAACTGCTTCTACAAAAATTATTGATGTAACCCATTCTCAACCTATTGAAACCAAGGGATTGGTTCCTGCTCGTTCGGTGGTTATTCCAGGAAGTTATACCAAATCTTTCCCCGCAGGAGATTTTCAAGTCCCTTGCGCTTTAATTATAGGCAAACGAAAAGAAAGTACCAATAAAAAGACTTCATTAAACGATGCGCTTCGTGAATATGATGTGGCAGTTTAATTCAATTATAAAAAACAAAAAAAAGGTTATCTTTCCCCAAAAAAATAGCTTCACTATTTAATGAAAATTCTAGTAATTCAGCAAAAAATGATTGGCGATGTGTTGGTAAGCGCATTGTTATGTGATAATCTTCGTAAGGCATATCCTAATGCTCAAATAGATTACATGGTGTATAAAAGCACCTTGCCAGTTTTACAAGGAAACAATAGCATTGATAATTATATTTTATTTGAAAGAAAACACAGAAGAAGTAAGCTCGAATTTTTCAAGCTTATTTTTCAAGTTCGGAAAGAAAAATATGATCTTGTAATTGATGCATATTCTAAATTAGAAAGTTGGTTAACTGTTTTGTTTTCGAATGCACCTACAAAAATTTCGTATAAAAAAATTGGAAGGACTTTCCTTTATACGCATAATATTCCTCAATCTGACGAACCAAAATCGAATGTTGGATTAGTCATTGAAAGAAGATTATCTTTATTAGATCCGTTACAGTTAGATATTGAAATTGACGTTGTACCAAAATTATCGGTGACAGCTGAAGAAAAGAAATTTGTTGCTAATTTATTTGAAGAATATCAATTAGATAAGAACAACAAAACGGTGATGATATCTATTATCGGAAGTAGTGCCAACAAAACGTTTCCGTTGGAATATATGGCAAAAGTGGTAGATTATGTTTCAGAAAAAATAGATGTAAATATTCTCTTTAATTATATTCCAAACCAGCTAGATCTTGCTCAAAAAGTATATAATCATTGCGCAGAAAAAACTCAGAAAAATATATTCTTTAATTTATTAGGAAAAAATCTTCGAGAGTTTATCATCATTATGGATTCCTGTGATTTTATTGTAGGAAACGATGGTGGTGCAATTAATATGGCAAAAGCTTTGGATAAGCCTTCATTTATCATTTTTTCTCCTTGGATTGAAAAAGAAATGTGGTCTACTTTTGAAGATGGAAAGCTTCACGATTCTGTTCATTTAAAAGATTATCAACCTGAATTATTTATAGACAAAACAACTAAACAACTTAAAGAAAGTTCGATTGCTTTATACCCAAATTTAAAGCCTTCTTATTTTAAAACTAAATTAGAAGATTTTCTTGAATATAATTTTTCAGAAAACAGTAATGAGTTAGTTCCAACTAATTTCAATAAAGTTTATTCATTAAATAAAACTTTTCCATTATCCGCGGTTATCATTACTTATAATGAAGAGGAGCATTTAGAAAAATGCTTGTCCTCGTTAATTGGAGTGGCAGATGAAGTTATTGTAGTAGATTCTTTCTCTACAGATAACACGGAAGCCATTTGTAGGAAATATAATGTAACTTTTATTCAGAATAAATTTGAAGGTTATATTGAACAAAAAAACTATGCTATTCAGCAAGCTAGTCACAACTATATATTGTCCTTAGATGGTGATGAAGCATTAACAGATGAGTTAAAAAAATCCATTATAACTGTAAAGCCTCATTGGGATCATGATGGTTATTATTCGAAAAGGTTGAATAATTATTGTGGACAATGGATTAAACATTCTGATTGGTATCCAGATAAAAAATTACGTCTTTTCAAAAAAGGTAGTGGAGAATGGAGAGGTATAAATCCACATGATAGTTACACGCTTAAAAGTGGTAGAAAACTCGGAAAACTAAAAGGTGATTTACTGCATTGGATTTACAGAGATTACGAAGAGCACAAGCAAAAAGTTGAAAACTTCTCAAATATCGCCTCCAAAGCATATTATAAACTCGGAATTAAATCTACTTACTTAAAAATAATTTTGAGACCTTCTTGGGCATTTTTTAAATCATATTTTCTGCGTTGTGGGTTTTTAGATGGAAAAAATGGTTTTGTAATCTGTAAAGAACAATTTAATGTTACTTATTATAAGTACATTAAACTATATAGGCTTTGGCATCCTAAAAAATAATATTAAGAGTTCTTATATTTTTCTTTCCAAAAGAATATTTTTCTTTTTAATGCCATTTTTTTATGGTATTTTTCTTGAAAAACTTCGGTTAACCTCCACATTTCATCAAATACTTTCGATTCCTCTTTTCCTATTAATTTTGCATATTCGTTTGCCATTACTTTTATCATTTCCTTTTTTGGCGTCAATTTTGCAAAATTATTTATTCTGGTTTCAAAATCTAATTCTTTAAATTCCATTCTATTTAAATCGACCAAATAAAAATCATAACCATTATCAATAATTTTTATTAATGTGTTTCCTGGAGAGTGATCTTTAAACAAAATTCCTTTTTCGTGAAGTTGAAATGTGAAATTTGTAAAAGCTCTTAAAATTTCTTCATTACCTATATATTTAGGATCTTCTATAAGTTCCCTAAAAGTTAAATCGTAATTTTGATGTTCGCTTATGTAATAGCTTTTTAATAATGAAAATGTAGATTTTTCTTCAAAATAGGCAATTGGATACGGAGTTAATATCCCCATAGACAATAATTTTTGGGCGTATGTAAAAGATCTTTCTGCTTTAGAATTTCTAAAAAACCGATAGGCAATTTTATTAATTAAGTGAGGAATTTTAAACGATTTAACATTAATTAATTGATTGTTATATTGAAATAATTTAATAGTATTACGATCTCCATTTCCGAAAATTTTACCAGAATCTGAAAATGAACTAATAAGCTTAGTTAATGCTTCTTTTTGATTAGAATACTTTTTAGAAAAAACCTTTACCATCTTAAAATTAAAAGAAACAAAAATACAATAACCAATTATATAATGTATGTTTTTGTAAGTTTGTATTTTTAAGCTTTTATACAAATATGGATTATGAAAATAAGGATGAAGGATATTTTAAAAACCTGAGACCTGAAATGTTGTCTTTACTTCCAAAAAACACCAAAACAGTATTGGATATTGGATGTGCAGATGGTTCATTTGCTTTCTCTGTTAAAGATACAAGTAATGCGGAAGTTTGGGGAATAGAATATATGGAAGACCAAGCATTTATTGCTTCAAAAAAAATTGATGAAGTTTTAACGGGAACAGTGGAAGATGTTTTAATTGATTTACCCGAAGATTATTTTGATGTAATTTATTTAAATGATGTCTTAGAACACCTTGTAGATCCATACTCAATTCTAAAAAGACTAAAATCTAAACTAAAAAATAATGGTGTAATTATTAGTTCTATTCCTAATATTAGGTACCATAAAGCCTTTATGAGTTTAATTTTTAAAAAAGATTGGGATTATAAAGATCACGGAGTGTTAGACAGAACGCATCTTCGTTTTTTTACCAAAAAAAGCATAAAAAAAATGTATAATAATGCAGGATATACTATAGTTTCTCATCATGGTATAAACCCTTCAAAATCAATAAAACCTTGGATTTATAATATACTCTTTCTATTTACAGCATTAGATATGAGATTTTTACAATATGCTACCATTGCTAAAAAATAACTATATAATGTCGCAATTTCCATCTTGCTCGTTAGTAACTCCTACTTATAATTGGCCTGAGGCTTTAGAATTATTATTGTTGAGTGTTTTAAATCAGTCAAAATTACCAAATGAAGTAATTATTGCAGATGATGGTTCTAGAAAAGAAACTAGTGATTTAATTAAAAGGTATCAAAAAAAATTCCCAATTCCATTACACCATATATGGCACAAAGATGAAAATAATAGGAAACCTGCTATTATGAATAAAGCAATTGCTAGCTCGAAATATGACTATATAATTGAAATAGACGGGGATATTATTATGCATAAAGATTTTGTAAAAGATCATCTTTCTCTAGCTGAAAGAGGTCTTTATCTTTATGGAAGTAGAGTTAATATCCAGGAAGAACATTTAACTACTCTTTTTAAAAACAAACAAACACAATTTAATTTCTTTTCAAAAGGAATAAAAAAAAGAGGAAGAACGTTACATATCCCATTTTTAGCAAATCGTTTTAAAAAAGAAAATAAAATATCTTCAAAATTAAGAGGTTGTAATATGTCTTTTTGGAAAGATGATTTTATAAAAATTAATGGTTTTAATGAAGAATTAGTCGGCTGGGGAGTAGATGATAGTGAAATGATACAGCGATTAATTAATATTGGAATACAAGGTAAACGATTAAAATACAAAGGAATTGTTTATCATATATTTCATAAAGAACAAGACAAAAGTAAAGTTGGGTATAATGAAAATCTTGAAAAAGAAGCCAAAGAAAAAAAAATAATTTATATTGAAAAAGGTATTAATCAATATTTAAGAAGCTAAGTATGATTGATATTTCAATAATAATAATAAATTATAACACCGAACAATTTACAAAAAATTGTATTGATTCGTTACTAAAAAACACTAATTCACTCCTACAATGTCAATATATAATTGTAGATAATGGCTCAGAAGAAAAGAGTTATAATGAATTAAATAACTTTATTTCATCAATTTCTGAGTCTGTTTCAATAGAATTAATTCGCAGCAACATAAATACAGGTTTTGGAAGTGGAAATATGATTGGTGCTTTAAAAGTAAAAGGAAAATATTTAGCTTTTATAAACAATGATGTTATTCTAGAAAACGATTGTTTGTATATGCTAAAAGAATTTCTAGACAATAATAAAGAGGTAGGTGTTTGCGGCCCTCAAGCTTATACTGAAAACCATAAATTACTTCCAACGATAGATCATTTTGCTTCATTGGGTAGAGAAATTTTTGGAAGAAAAATTTTGGAAGCAAGAAACTCAAAACAATATCCAAACAGCAAAAAAGAGTATAGCATCCCAAAACAAGGACAATTTATTGCTGGTAGTTTTATGTTTTTTAGAACTATCGATTTTAACAAAATTGGAGGTTTCGATACCAATATATTTCTTTATTATGAAGAAACAGATATCTGTAAACGATTGTTAAAAATAAATAAATTGGCATATTTGGTACCCGAAGCTAAATTTATTCATTTTCATGGGGCAAGTACAGAAAAATCTATAGCAATTAAAATTGAACTCAAAATTTCATTACTATATGTAATAAGAAAACACTATGGGATCTTACCATTTTATATTCTCTTAATATATTTACAAATTAGATATTTTTTTAGTAGTATTTTTAAGCCAAAATATTGGAAGCTTTTTTATATTTTATTACTTCAAGCACCATTAACGAAATCATTAAAACATAAACAAAATATTAATCCTTTATACTAATCAATGTAAACCGAAATCAACAATTGCCTTAACGTCTTAAAAAAAGAAGGAAGTACACTTTAGTTTTTGATTCCTTTTAACATTGATACCAAAACCAAATTTAATTGTAGATAATTACATCTCTTTTAAAAGAAATGCTAATGTCACAATTTTAAAAAAATAAATGAAGGAATTTAAAAATAAAGTAGCACGTTTATTACGATTTTTGTTTAGCAATGAGCCGAAAGATTTTAAATCAATACCCATCTTTATTAACAACTATAATAGACTAACCACAATATCTCTACTTATAAATGCTTTGCAAAATAGAGGGTACAATAACATCCATATTTTAGATAACAAATCTACTTATTCTCCTTTGTTAGCATTTTATAAAACAACAAATTGTAAAGTCCATTATTTACAAAAAAATTATGGTTATAAAGCTTTTTGGAAGAGTAAATTATGGCTTAAATATTTAAATTCTTATTTTGTATATACAGATTCAGATATTGTGCCATTAGATTCTTGTCCAGATAATATATTAGAATATTTTTATACTATATTAAAAAGACACCCTAAAGCACATAAAGTTAGGTTTTCATTAAAAATAAATGATTTACCTAATACTTTTAAGGACAAAGAAAGAGTCATTGAATGGGAAAGCAAGTATTATACAAGAGAAATTGAACCCAATATCTATATTGCCCCCATCGATACAACTTTTGCTCTTTATAGACCTTTTTCAAAACTTGGAGAGAGTGATTATTCAACTCTGATTTTAAGAACGGGATTCCCCTATCAAGCACTACACTTACCCTGGTATATCAATAATAACAATTTAGACGAAGAAGAAACATATTATATTAATTCTCTTGTAACAAAAACGCATTGGTCTAGTAAAAATAATAGTTAGTGTGTAATTACTTACTTTTGTAAAAAAATTATTACTCAAATGCAAACCGAAATAAACAACTGCCTCAACACACTAAAAAAAGGAGGAATTATCCTCTATCCATCCGATACCGTTTGGGGAATTGGCTGTGACGCCACCAACTATGAAGCTGTTCAACGAATTTTCGAACTTAAAAAACGAATAGACAGCAAAGCAATGATATGTTTGGTAAATGATTTTAAAATGCTCAATCAGTATATTGAAGATGTTCCAGAAGTAATTTATGATGTGATAAAATACGCTGTCACTCCAACGACTATTATTTATGATCGACCACTTCACGTTGCTGAAAATTTAATTGCTGAAGATAATTCATTAGCAATTAGAGTTGTTAGAGAGGGGTTTGCAAGTAAATTAATCCGAAAATTCAAAAAACCCATCGTTTCAACTTCGGCAAATTTAAGCGGTAAAGCGGCACCCCATAATTTTCAAGAAATTAATAAGGCAATTTTGGAAGGAGTTGACTATACTGTAAATTTGAACCGTAAAAACACGACCACAAAACCGTCCTCAATTATAAAGATAACGACTGGTGGTTCGGTTAAAGTTATAAGAAAGTAAATAGTAAAAATCCGTTATATTCGTTAAACCCATGTTTCAATAGATTACAGGTTTAACGAATTAGATAGAATCTTAGAGACAAAAGAGTGACTATAAAAAAACATACAAACGCCTTATCAAACCCTGTTTTCAAAACAGTTTCTAATGCTGCAACCCAATTAAATTTGGAATGCTATGTTATTGGAGGCTACGTTCGTGATTATATTTTAAGTAGAGGAGATTCAAAAGATATTGATATTGTTGCTGTTGGAAGTGGAATAAAATTGGCTGAAAAAGTATCACAATTACTTCCAGGAAAACCCAAAGTTTCTGTATTTAAAAACTACGGAACTGCGATGGTAAAATCTGGTCAAATTGAATTGGAATTTGTTGGTGCAAGAAAAGAATCGTATCAAGAAGACAGTCGAAATCCTGCAGTGGAGGAAGGAACACTCGAAGACGATCAAAACCGAAGAGATTTCACCATCAACGCAATGGCAATTAGCCTAAATGAAGAAACATTTGGTGATTTATTAGATCCATTTAATGGAATTCAAGACTTAAAAAACAAAGTAATTCGTACTCCTTTAGATCCAGATATTACCTTTAGTGATGATCCTTTACGAATGTTACGAGCAATTCGGTTTGCAACACAATTACAGTTTAAAATCGAAGAAAAATCATTTACATCTATCACTAATAATGCAGAACGTATTAAGATAATTTCTACTGAACGAATCGTAGATGAACTTCATAAAATACTAGCTTCTCCAAAACCTTCCATAGGGTTTGCAATTTTAAATAAAACCCATTTACTACCTCATATTTTACCAGAATTATCTGACTTAAAAGGTGTAGATGAAATTAAAGGGCAACGCCACAAAGATAATTTTTGGCATACTTTAGAAGTGGTAGATAATATTGCAAAAACGACTGATAATGTTTGGTTACGTTGGGCAGCATTACTTCACGATATAGGGAAAGCACCTACCAAAAAATTCGATAAAAAAGCAGGTTGGACCTTTCACGCACACGAATTTGTGGGTTCAAAAATGGTTTACAAACTTTTTAAAAGACTTAAAATGCCCCTGAATGAGAAAATGAAATTCGTTCAGAAATTGGTATTCATGAGTTCGCGTCCTATTGTGATTGCTTCAGACGTTACAGATAGTGCAGTCAGAAGATTGGTTTTTGATGCAGGTGAAAACATCGATGATTTAATGACGCTTTGTGAAGCAGATATCACCACAAAAAACCCTGTGAAATTCAGGAAATATCATGAAAATTTCAGAAAGGTACGCGATAAGATTATGGAAGTTGAAGAACGTGATCATATCCGTAATTTTCAACCACCTATTTCTGGTGAAGAAATTATAAAGACATTTAATTTAAAACCTTCCCGAGAAATAGGAATTATTAAAGATGCCATTAAAGAAGCAATTTTAGAAGGTAAAATTCCTAATGAATACGAAGATGCAAAACAGTTTATGCTTCAAAAAGGTAAAGATTTGGGATTAAAAATAGTAATATGAAAAACGTAATTTTAGAATCCGATAGACTATTAATTCGCCCTTTTCAATTGGGAGATGAAGAAGAAGTTTTTGCATTTAGCTCTGATGAAGAAGTAACGAGATATACAGGCGATGTTCTACGAACTACTTTAGCTGATGCTAAAAAAATAATCACCGATGTTTGGTACCCTGATTATAAAAAATATGGCTACGGACGGTTTGCAGTAATTTACAAACCCGATAATAAAATCATTGGTTTTAACGGATTTAAATACCATCCCGATGAAGATTTTACAGATTTTGGTTATCGTTTTTTATCCGATTATTGGAGTAAAGGAATTGCTACCGAATCTTCAGAAATGCTATTAGAATACGGTTTTAAGAACCTTCCAATTGATTATGTTTTGGCATTTGTGATGGTAGAAAACCCTGCATCCAGTAATGTATTAAAAAAAATAGGATTCAAGTTTGAAAAATTAGCTGGATACCCTGGAGAAGGTGAAGAAAAAAAATACGAATGGTATTCCATTACCAAAGATAATTATACAAAATTAATGTCCCCTTGAGCGCAGTCGAGAGGTTAATATTAAGAAGGTCTTTCTCAAAATATTGAGAGCGATCAACTATACAAAAAATGAAAGACAATAAAAAAGTAATATACTGGCTCCTTACAGGATGTACATTAATTTTTATAATGGTAGTTGTAGGTGGAATTACCAGATTAACTCATTCTGGACTTTCCATCTCTAATTATAAACTAATTTCTGGAACCATACCTCCAATGAGCGAAGTGGAATGGCAAGAAGCATTTGATTTATACAAACAATACCCAGAATATCAAAAACTAAACAATCATTTTGACCTACAGGATTTTAAAGACATTTATTTCTGGTAATGGTTTCATCGTGTCATCGGACGTTTTATTGGTGTGGTTTTTATTGTCCCTTTTCTTTATTTCCTTCTTAAAAAGCAACTAACAAAATCTATTATTAAAAAAAGTTTATTCCTCCTATTTCTTGGTGGTTTTCAAGGATTTTTAGGTTGGTATATGGTGAGTAGTGGATTAATAGATCATCCAGATGTAAGTCATTATCGTTTGGCATTGCATCTAACTACTGCATTTATCACTTTTAGTTTTGCTCTTTGGATAGCTTTAGATATTAAATATCCATCTATAAAAGAAGTGGATAACAAACTTAGAAATATAATCCGTTTTACCTATCTAATATTATTAGTTCAAATAATTTGGGGAGCTGTTGTCGCAGGGCTAGATGCAGGGTTTATTCATAATTTTTGGCCGATGATGAGTGATGGAAAACTCATTCACGAAACTGTTTATATAGAACAAAATCCGCTTTGGAGAAATTTTGTAGAAGGCAAAAGTGGTGTACAATTCATTCATAGATATTTAGCTTATGTGGTGGTTGCTTTGATAATTTATATTTGGTATAAAGCTAAAAAAAGCAGCACAACTTTACTTCAGAATAAATCGATAAAAGTATTATTATTACTGGTATTGCTTCAATTTACCTTGGGTGTTTTTACTTTACTTTATCAAGTTCCTGTTGCTTTGGGTGTTATCCATCAAGTAGTAGCTTTTTTCTTATTGGCTGCGATGACATTTACCTTGCATCGTTTCAGTAGGTAAATTAATCCTAAAAACTTATGAACTCTTCGCACTTCACTCAGAACTCTTAACTATATTTGCACACTAATTTTTTCAATTATGATTTATCGTTTCAGAGTAATTTTAGATGCAAAAGAAGATGTTTTCCGTGATATTGAAATAAATTCAGAAGACACTTTAGAAGAATTTCACAATGCTATAACCCAAGCTTTCGGTTTTGAAGGAAACGAAATGGCTTCTTTTTACGTGAGTAATGAACAATGGGAACAAGGCGAAGAGATTGCCCTGTTTGACATGAGCGAGGGAATGGACAGCATTCGTATTATGAATGAAACATCTATTGACGATGTAACTTACAGAGAACAACCTCGTTTATTATACGTGTACGATTTTTTAAGTATGTGGACTTTTATGGTGGAATTGGCGGATATTGCTGAAGAAGCTCCTGGACAAATTTACCCTAACTTAATGTTTTCCCACGGTGAAATTCCTGATGAAGCTCCCGAAAAAGAATTTAAAGCTGAAAAAGGAGATGGAGATGGAGATGAAGAAGATTTTGATGAATTTGACCACGAAAATTATGATGATTTAGATTTTGAAGAAAACTGGAATTAAATCAATCTTCAGTACGCAGTATTCAGTCACTAACAATAACAAATAACTACTAAATGATCAACCTTTACGGAGCTCACATTACCTCACTTTCTATTCATAGAGTGGGAAATAAAATTAACAACGAACCTATTTTTCTTTCGGAAGGAACTTATAAAGCAGATGATGAATTAACTCCGCTTTTAAAGGAATACTTTCTAAAATCTTTTCGTGAAAAAGAAGAAAATTACTTTCAATTTGTACACGAAACCGATTTAGAATTTCACGAACTTTTCAATATTTCAACAAAAATATTTGATGCTCCTGAAACCATTCACGAGCAAAGTAAAATTATTACCAAACATTTATACGATCAATCCTTACATCCACATATTAAAGCAGGTGAAGTATATATTGTTCATTTTGAAAACGTTCAAATAGACAATGAAAAAGTAGATGCTATCGGGATTTTTAAATCTGAAATAAAACAAGATTTCCTTCAGTTTTCCGAAAATTCTAATCAATTAGATGCCAATCTACAACACGGTGTAAATTTGAATAAATTAGACAAAGGAGCCTTAATTTTCAATGTAAAAAAAGAAGAAGGATATAAAATATTATCTGTAGATAGTAACCGATATGATACTCGTTATTGGTTAGAATCTTTCTTAGGAGTAGATGCTTTTGAAGATGATAATTTTCGTACTAAAAAATATTTAAAATTCTGTCAGGATTTTGCAAAAGATGTAGTTCTTCCGGCGGAAGATAAAAAAGAAGAAGTGCTTTTTATGAATCGTGCTGTCAACCATTTTGCTAAAAATGATAATTTTGAAGAATCGCTTTTCATCAATGAAGTAATTGATAATCCAGATTTAATTCCGGAGTTTAAACATTACAAAACCGAACAAGCTCCTAAATACAAAATTGAAGATTTAACTGAGTTTCCAATTGCAAATACAGCCGTTACAGCAGCAAGAAAAAAGATTAAAAATATAATTAATTTGGATACTCATATTCAGATTAAATTAGATTTTATCAACCCAGAAAGCGCCGATAAATTTGTAGAAAAAGGCTGGGACGAAGAAAAGCAGATGTACTATTATTTGGTGTATTTTAATAAGGAGGAGAAATCTTAAATTAATACTATTACCCTAAAAAATTTCTAAAAACCTTGTAGGTATCCACAACAACTTTGACAAAGATATTCAGAAAACTCTTCATCGAAATCAGGTAATTTTAGCAAGTGTATTAAAAAAAATACGAAAATTGATTCTAAACCGTTGAATTTAAAACTAAATAATTCAATTTATGAAACAATTACTTTTCTTATCTATCTTCGTTTTATTTATTTCAGCTTCAAAACCATTAATTTCAAACTACGATATTAAAACGGCTGTTGAAAAAAATATAATCAATATAAAAGTACAAGGCAATCCAAGTAGTCCCCATTATTTTCAACCCTTATCTGTTGAACTCACTAATAATACCAATAAGAATATTGTTATAACTATTCCTAATGGGCAACGATTTGTTTCAGATTCCACAGAAATACAAGATATAATTATTACTCAAGAAGAGATGATTGCCTTAAAGTCTCATCAAACTGTAAAAAAGAAATTATTTGGAATGTGTGTTCAGCAAAGCAATTCTTCTTCTATGGAAACAGATTTCTTTCATTTAGGAGATATTGCTTCTGGAAATCTACAAAAATTAGCTTCAGAAATTGAAAAAAACAAAAGTTTTAATACCCTCGGACAATATGCAATTTGGGCTTTAACAGACAATTATCCAATTGAAGAAATCAGTGGTTTTGATGAAAATAATTCACATTATTATCAAAAATATGTTTCTAATTTATTAAACATTTCTACACCAGAATTAAAACCAACCAACTATAAAAAGTACTATCAAAGAACAATAACTAAAGAACGTAGTCTTGTGGGAAAGTTTAAATACAATATCCATTCTAATTCAAGCATAACAATGGGATTGTTTAATGAACAAAATATTATTGTTCGAGAATTATATAACAATCCAAATCAGGAGGCTGGCGAACACGAGTTTAAATATGCGTTTGATATGGAAACCTATAATGACCCAAGATATTATATTAGATTAATCATTAATGGAAAAATTAAAGTAAATCTAAAGATGGAACCTAGAAAGTCTTAAAAAAAACATTCCTATTGTTTCAACTTTGTCAAAGTTATATTTTCGTAGTTTTGTAGCGTACTACAATTTTCTATGAAATTCAACATTGTATCAGACTTTATACCTACAGGAGATCAGCCAGAAGCTATCAAGCAGTTAGTGGAGGGTATTAATTCTGGGGAAACAGATCAAACACTTTTAGGAGTAACTGGTTCTGGAAAAACATTTACGGTTGCCAATGTTATAGAACAAGTAGAAAAACCCACCTTAATTTTAGCACATAACAAAACTTTAGCAGCTCAATTATATTCTGAGTTCAAGCAGTTTTTTCCAAACAATGCAGTGGAATATTTTGTTTCTTATTATGATTATTATCAACCCGAAGCCTATATTCCTTCTAGTGGTGTTTATATAGAAAAAGATCTTTCCATCAATGAAGAAATTGAAAAAATGCGACTCAGTACAACCTCTTCCCTTCTTTCCGGAAGGCGTGATGTAATTGTGGTTGCTTCGGTTTCTTGTTTATACGGAATTGGAAATCCAACGGAGTTTCAAAAGAATATTATTAAACTTAAAAAAGGTCAGATTATATCCAGAACGAAGTTACTTCATAATTTAGTTCAAAGCTTGTATTCTCGAACGGAAGCAGATTTCAATCACGGAAGCTTCCGAATAAAAGGTGATACGGTAGATGTATATCCAAGTTATGCGGATGATGCTTTCAGAATTCATTTTTTTGGCGATGAGATTGAAGAAATTGAAGTATTCAACGCCCAGACAAATGAAGTGATTGAAAAATACGAATTACTGAATATTTACCCAGCAAATATGTTTGTGACATCGCCAGATATTTTACAGGAAGCCATCGTCCATATTCAAGATGATTTAACAAAACAACTCGCATATTTTAAAGAGATAGGAAAACATTTAGAAGCAAAACGATTGGATGAACGTACCAATTTCGATTTAGAAATGATTCGTGAATTAGGCTATTGTAGTGGAATTGAGAACTATTCAAGATACCTAGACAAGAGACTTCCGGGTACTCGCCCTTTCTGTTTATTAGACTTTTTTCCTGATGATTATTTAATGTTAGTTGATGAAAGTCATGTTTCTATTCCGCAAGTTTCTGCAATGTATGGTGGCGATAGATCTAGAAAGGAAAACTTGGTAGAATATGGGTTTCGATTACCTGCAGCAATGGACAATCGTCCGTTAAAGTTCGATGAATTTGTGATGATGCAAAATCAGGTAATTTATATAAGTGCTACTCCTGCTGATTATGAATTGGAAAAAAGTGGCGGTGTTTATGTAGAGCAAATTATTCGCCCTACAGGACTGTTGGATCCGCCAATTGAAGTGCGTCCAAGTTTAAATCAGATAGATGATTTGTTGGAAGAAATTCAGTTACGGGTTGAAAAAGATGAACGAGTTTTGGTTACTACATTAACCAAACGAATGGCGGAAGAATTGACCAAATATATGTCGAGAATAGATATCCGTTGTCGATATATTCATAGTGATGTAGATACGTTAGAACGGGTTGAAATAATGCAGGATTTACGTTTGGGAATTTTTGATGTGTTGGTAGGAGTAAATCTTTTAAGAGAAGGATTGGATTTACCAGAAGTTTCATTAGTTGCTATTCTCGATGCGGACAAAGAAGGCTTTTTACGTTCAGCAAGATCGTTAACACAAACAGTAGGTCGTGCTGCGCGGCACCTCAATGGAAAAGCAATTATGTATGCCGATAGAATTACCAAGAGTATGCAAGCCACAATGGATGCAACGGACTATCGACGAGAAAAACAAATTGCTTACAATACCAAACATAACATCACTCCTACTGCAATTAAAAAATCATTAGAAAATGCACTTACGAAAGCTAAAACGAATGCTTATAGTTTTGATGAGTTTGAAAATCTAGCAGCAGAATCTGAAAAAGAATATTTAAGCAAACCTCAGCTTGAAAAGAAAATTAGAGATACCCGAAAAGCAATGGAAAAAGCAGCCAAAGAATTGGATTTTATGGCGGCGGCTAAAATGAGAGATACTATTAAACGATTTCAAGGAGAGTTAGAAAAACTAAAATAATAAAAAATGGCACATCACCCAGATTCAAAAAGATTAAACAAGGCAATTAGTGATAGTGGTTTTTGTTCCCGAAGACAAGCAGATAAACTAATTGAGCAAGGTCGTGTTACGGTAAATGAAGAAGTTACAACCTTGGGAGATCGTGCAATGCCAGATGATATTATTAAGGTAAATGGAAAACTCATTACAGAAAACGGTGAATTAGTATATATCGCTTTAAATAAACCTATTGGAATTACTTGTACTACCGATAGGCGTATTGAAGGAAATGTAGTAGATTTTATTAATCATACAGAACGAATTTTTCATATTGGAAGGTTAGACAAACCCAGTGAAGGCCTACTGTTAATGACTAATGATGGTGATATCGTTAATAAAATTTTACGAGCAGGAAACCGTCACGAAAAAGAATACATCGTAAAAGTAGATCGAAGAATTACCGATGACTTTATTAAACGAATGAGTACTGGAGTTCCAATTTTAGAAACCGTTACTAAAAAATGTGAAGTTGAAAAAATTGGTCGTTACGTTTTTAAAATAACTTTAATACAAGGACTAAATCGTCAAATTCGCAGAATGTGTGAACATTTGGGTTATGAGGTGGTTACTTTAAAACGATTGCGCATTATGAATATCAGTTTAGGAAATTTACCAGTAGGTGAATGGCGTGATCTTACAGATGCAGAGCTTTCAGATTTAAAAAACTCTTTGGGAGGCTCTTTAAATATTTCTGAAAAACAACGAGATAATTAATTGGATTTTGGGTATTAAAAAACCGCACATCGATTGAGTAACGTACGGTTTATATCAACTAACTAACCAAATTAAATTTCAATTATGAAATCTCAACCATTTTTTTAAAAATCTTCAATAATGTAATTAATGGGGATAGATTACATCGATTTAAATTCTTTTATCGCATAAAGATAATCTCTTTATTTGATGGTACAAATATATAGTCGTTTTTATTCTTTGAATGTTACAAATGTTACACATAACACACACATTAACATATATTTACACAACTTTAACATATTGACTCTTTGCTTTAACATAACTAAAGAAAGTACTTGCTTTTAATAATACACAATCAACAATTCTGCATAGAAAATGAATATTTTTTTTAATGTATTGACAAAATAATATGGCAATTTATTTCATATTACTAAAAGGAGTTCAATATTTAAAAATTGCTGCTATTAGAAAATAAAAAACTCGTATTCTTTTTTTGAATACGAGTTCCCAATTGGCTGATTAACTCCGTTTAAATTTCACTTTTAATTCTAATAGGAACTTTGTATTCTTTTCCTTTTTCTAATTCAGCACCTAATTCATTATAATTAAGCCTGCTCTTAATAAACTTGCAAACCGCTTTGGTTTCGCAGTCTACAGAAAGGACAACAATTCTTCCATTTTTGTTGATAATAAAAGTTACCATTGCATTAATTTCTGAATTCACTTCAAATCCTGGGTCTTTTAATAATTTTCCAATTTCTTTAGTTGTTTCAGATGTTGTTACTACCGGATCAACTGCTGCGTTAGAAGTTAAGGTTCCGAATAAAAGCGCTACCGCTACTAAAATTACATTTACTTTTTTCATGATTGTTCGTTTTAAATGATTGATATACTAAGAAGACGCCAAGACTGTAACAATTGTTACAGAACCATTTAGCTTTTAACGAATACTTAACGTAAGCTCGATTTAAAACAAAAAAAAGCCTTAAATTAATAAGGCTTTCTTAAAAATATTGTGAGGTATTCAGCTACATTAAGCCAATACTTCTTGTACTTTATCTGCTGCTTCTTGGAATTCAACTACACTATGAACATCCAATCCGCTATCATCAATAAGCTTTTTAGCGATGTCTGCATTGGTTCCTTCTAAACGAACAATAATAGGAATTTCTATATTTCCGATGCTTTTATAAGCTTCAATAATACCTTGAGCTACACGGTCACAACGTACAATCCCTCCAAAGATATTTACTAAAATAGCTTTTACATTTGGATCTTTCAATATTAAGTTAAAAGCAATCTCAACACGTTCTGCATCAGCCGTACCTCCAACATCTAAAAAGTTTGCTGGTTCTCCACCTGCTTGCTTAATTAAATCCATTGTAGCCATTGCCAATCCAGCACCGTTTACCATACAACCAACGTTTCCGTCAAGATCCACATAACTTAAACCTACAGCTTTTGCTTCAACCTCAACTGGATTCTCTTCACGTAAATCTCTTAATTCAGCATAATCTTTATGACGAAATAAAGCATTTTCATCAATCGTTACTTTCGCATCTACTGCAATTACACGATCATCACTTGTTTTTAAAACTGGATTGATTTCAAATAAAGAAGAATCCGATTTTACATAAGCAGTATAAAGTGAAGAAACAAACTTTGTCATTTCTTTAAATGCCTTTCCGCTTAACCCTAAATTGAAAGCTATTTTTCGAGCTTGAAAAGGAAGCAATCCTAAAGCAGGATCAATTTCTTCATTAAATATAAGGTGTGGTGTATTCTCTGCAACCGCTTCAATATCCATTCCTCCTTCGGTAGAATACATAATCATATTTCTTCCCGTAGCACGATTCATTAAAACACTCATATAATATTCGCTGGTTTCGCTTTCGCCAGGATAATACACATCTTCAGTAACCAAAACTTGATTTACCAATTTACCTTCAGCACTTGTCTGAGGTGTTACTAAATGCATTCCTATAATCTGACCAGCTATTTCTTTAACTTCTTCTAAGTTTTTAGCCAATTTAACACCGCCACCTTTTCCACGACCACCTGCGTGTACTTGTGCTTTAATAACGTGCCAACCTGTTCCGGTATCTTCCGTTAATTTCTTTGCTGCAGCAACTGCTTCTTCTGGAGTTTGTGCAACGATTCCTCGTTGAATTTGAACTCCAAAGCTATTCAACATTTCTTTTCCTTGATATTCGTGTAAATTCATAATAAGGTATTTATTTTCAGACTGCAAAAATAACAAATGTTATGGTCAATTTTGTTTTCTGAAAGGTTTTTTCTGAAAGAATTAAAACAATTTAAAATCCATTTCGTTTCATTATTAAAACAAGCTCATTTTTTATGAAATACTTACTTTCCATTCTTCTGCTATTTATGTTTAGTAATTTTAGTTGTTCAAATTCTGATGATTCAACTAATGATGGTATTATTAATGAAGAAATTTACATTCCAACAACTGGAACAACTTTTGAATGGCGATTGGATGAACTTCCCAACAATTTTACAACCGAAGCGGAAGTAATAGATATAGATGCTTTTGATGCGACTCCAGAATTAATTGCAAATTTGCAAGCCCAAGGAAAAAAAGTGATTGCTTATCTATCTGTTGGTAGTGTTGAAGGTTTTAGGGAAGATGCTTCCGATTTTCCTTCGGAAGTTATTGGAAATGTATATGAAGGGTTTGAAGATGAAAATTGGCTTGACGTTCGTCAAATAGATTTATTAGCTCCTATTATGAGGGCTCGATTGGATATGGTTCAAGAAAAAGGGTTCGACGGAATTGAGCCCGATAATATTAATGGTTATCAAAACAGTACAGGCTTTAACTTAACTGAAGAAGATGCTAAAGTTTACAGTCGATGGCTTATTGAAGAAGCGCATAACCGAGGTTTATCCATAGGACAAAAAAATGCAGAAGAACTAATTCCTGAAATGGCGGATGAATTTGACTGGCTACTTACTGAAGATGCTTATGTAGAAGATTTTTACCAACAACTAAATCCTTATATTTTTGCAAATAAAGCAATATTCTTTGTAGAATATACAGATCGTATTTCGGAAGAAGATTTTCAAAATCTTGTTTGTCCTGAAGCGGCTTCACAAAATTTTTCGGCAGTATTAAAAAATAGAGATTTGACAGCCGTTACTTTTTATTGTAACTAAACAAAGCCTAATAGTTTTCTAAAAACTAATAGGCTTTGTTATTTATTTTAAAACCTAACAGGTTTTGGAAACCTGTTAGGTTTACTTATTTTTAAGACAATCCAGAGATTTTTCCGTTATTATCAATAGACATTCCTTCGGAAGCTGGTACGGCAGGAAGTCCTGGCATACGCATCATATTCCCTAAAATCGGAATGATAAATCCTGCGCCTGCTGCAAATTCAAATTCTCTTACCGTAACTTTAAATCCAGTTGGTCTTCCAACTAATTTATCATCATCCGAAAAAGATTTTTGTGTTTTTGCCATACAAACCGCCAAATCGTTCAATCCTAAAGCGTCTATTTTTCTTAATCCTACTAATGCTTTTTTAGAATACTCTACTCCGTCAGCACCATAAATTTCACGAGCAATGGTTTCAATTTTTTCTTTTACAGGAGCATTCCAATCGTATAATTGTTTAAATTCGTTTTCTCCTTTATCAATTTCATTCACTACTGCCTTAGCTAAATTTTTTGCTCCTTCTCCACCTTTTGCAAAACCTTCAGAAACAACTGCTTTCACACCTAATGCAGCACATTTCTCTTGTACTAAAGCAACTTCTTCAGTACTGTCTGTAAAGAATGAATTGATTGCCACTACTGGATTTAATCCGAATTTCTTCATATTCTCAATGTGCTTTTCAAGGTTTACAAATCCTTTTTCTACACGCTCTACATTTGCATCGTTGTATTGATCCTTTGCAGCACCTCCGTGATGACGTAAGGCTCTAATCGTTGCAACAAGCACGACTACTTTAGGTTTTAATCCGCCAGAAACACATTTGATATCCAAGAATTTCTCAGCTCCTAAATCCGCTCCAAAACCAGCTTCAGTAACTACATAGTCAGACATTGTCATTCCCATGTTAGTTGCTAAAATTGTGTTGGTTCCTTGTGCTATATTTGCAAATGGTCCACCGTGAATAATTGCTGGATTGCCTTCTAAAGTTTGAACCAAATTAGGATTAATAGCATCTTTCAATAAAATCGCCATTGCATTTTCAGCTTTTACATCTCTTGCATAAATTGGTTTTTTATCAAAAGTCTGTCCTATATATATATTTCCTAAACGGTCTTCTAAATCTGAAAAATCCTTTGCCATACAAAGTATCGCCATTACTTCAGAAGCTGGAGTAATATTGAAACCATCTTGTCTTGGAATTCCGTTTACCGTTCCACCTAAACCAATCGTGATGTCACGTAAAGCACGGTCGTTCATATCCATTACACGTTTCCAAGCAATGGTACGAGGATCGATTCCTAAATTTCTAGTTTTTGATTGTATGTTATTATCCACCAAAGCAGATAATAAATTGTTTGCTTTGTCAATAGCAGAAAAATCACCTGTAAAATGTAAGTTGATGTCTTCCATTGGAACCACCTGTGAATATCCTCCACCGGCAGCACCACCTTTAATTCCGAAAACAGGGCCTAAAGACGGTTCTCTTAAAACCACAGTCGTTTGTTTTCCAATTTTATTCATTCCTTCGGTTAAACCGATAGAAACGGTTGTTTTCCCTTCACCAGCAGGCGTTGGCGTTAAAGCGGTAACCAGAATTAAATTGCTATTTGCTACTTTATCTTCATCTATTAATCGAATTGGAAGTTTCGCTTTGTACTTTCCGTACATTTCTAAATCATCTTCTTCAATATTTAATTTCGCAGCAATATCTCTAATATGCTCCATTTTGTTTGCTTGTGCAATTTCTATATCTGATAAAAACTTTTTTTCTGGTGTGCTCATATATTTCTAATTTTAAACGAGAGCAAATGTACTAATTTTAACATTTATAATTTCTAAAGGAAATCATAATGAAAATATTAATTATTGTTGAATTCTTATTGAAAATATCGAGTGAATATTAAAGGATATTTTTTAGTTTCGTATCGAATAAAAACAAGAATGACAGAACAAGATAAAGAATTTATGAGAAGAGCCATCGCATTGGCTGAAGAAGGAATGAACTCCAATGAAGGTGGCCCTTTTGGTGCCGTGGTGGTAAAGGATGGAAAAATTATTGCTGAAGGAAATAACGCTGTAACCTCCACCAACGACCCAACAGCACACGCCGAAGTGGTTGCTATTAGAAATGCTTGTGAAAAACTGAGTTCTTTTCAATTAGACGATTGTATAATTTATACTTCTTGTGAACCTTGTCCGATGTGCTTGGGCGCTATTTATTGGGCTAGACCTAAAAAAGTTTTCTATGCTTGTGATCAAAATGATGCTGCCGAAATAGATTTTGACGACCAGTTTATTTATGATGAAATTGAAAAACCTATTGGAAATAGAAATATTCCTTTTGTGCGAATTTTACAAGACGAAGGGGTGACTGTTTTTAATAAGTGGGCGGCTAAGGTTGATAAGACGGAGTATTAATTTAGATACGAATTTCACGGATTAACGCAGATTAAAGCTTTGCCAAAGTTTAAAATTTTGGCAAAGCTGTACATTCAAGTTAATCATCATCAAACAAAAAAACTTCTTCAATTTTTTTCTTAAACAAGTTTGAAATATCATAAGCAAGTTTCAAGGATGGATTGTATTTTCCCTTTTCAAGAAACACTATTGTTTCTCTTCTAACATTTACTTTTTGTGCGAGTTCAAGTTGAGTAAAATTATTTCTGGCACGCAATTCTTTAATTCTATTCTTCATAGATTTCTCTTTTCGCCATTGTTTTACTTATAAAACCTATAAGTCCAGATAAGAGTACACCGCCACCAACTATTGTTTCTATATCGGGAAAATAACTACGAAATAGAAATAAGAATAGCCACATATACATCGAAGCAACATAAGCGTAATAGCCCGATTTATATTTTATGTGATTGGTAAATTCATCCTCTTTAGGTTGCCCTTCTTTTTCTTCTTTCATTTTCTTGAATGCGTATAAGACACTAATAATTGCTAAAACTCCAATTAATAAATAAACCAGCATTATTTTAGTAGGTATTTCTGTCATTTGCAAATAAATCAAAACTCCTACTGAAAAAAATAAAGCTAATCCTGTAATAACTAATAATGCTCTTTTTGTTTTCATAATATGATTAATTTTAAATGTTATATTATTCTAACACAAAGATAGAAATATATAACATATTAATCAATTAATTTTTATTTATTTTTGAGAATATTGAAACCAACAGATCTTTGCAGAATATATTTTTAGTCATTAAGGTATTAAAACAATTTTGCCAAAGTTTAGAACTTTGGCAAAATTTAACCCGCAAATATCTGTAAAATCCGCGTTAACCGTGTTCTAAAAAACCTTTGTGAACTTTGTGGTAAAATTTATTTATCCAACAAAGCATCCAAAACTGCATGAACCTTATCACTATTCCAACTGGCAGCACCTGTTTTTCGCATTACAATTTCTCCAGATTTTGAAATTAAATAGGTAGTTGGCAATGAGGAAGACTCCAAAACTTCAGGAGATTTTTCAATTTGAATAAATACCGGAATTGTATAATCTTTTTTTCTAAAAACAAGTTTGCTTTTTCTGGGGCTTCATTCGTTATAAAATAGAAATCTACTTGATCACCATAGTTATCATATAGTTCTTGAAGTTCGGGCATTTCAGCAATACAGGGAGGACACCAAGTTGCCCAAAAGTTAATAAGAATTACTTTCCCTTCAGATTGAGATAAATTAATTCCCTCTGAATCTAAAGTTGCTAAATTCCAGTTATAATCTTTTAAAGTTGCTCTATCTTCTTGACTAATTTCTGAAGGACTAAACGCAATAAACCGTTGAATAAAAACCTGAATTGGCATTCTTGTTTGCGGTATTATCATCAGTAAAATGAATGCTCCAAATAAAATATTACTCCACTGTTTTTTATAAAACTCATAATTTCTAATTAATCCTACAAAATTACGGTTTATTGAATACCATTCTATTAAAATTATTCTAAATTTGTTAGCAATCTTCATTATAAACCAACATTATAAACACTATGAGTACACGTAGAAACTTTATTCAAAAAACTGCCATTATAGGAGCAGGAATCGCTTTAGCTCCACAACTTACTTTTGGAAAAGGAATCAATTCAAAAAAAGAAAAACTGAACATTGGCTTAATTGGCGTAGGACTTAGAGGTACTAATCACTTAACAAATTTGTTGTTACGTGACGATTGTAATGTTGTTGCAATTTGTGATATTGACAATAGAAGAATCAAAATAGCTCAAGATTTAATTGTGAAACACGGTCAGGAAAAAGCACAGGTTTTTGGGAAATACGACTATGATTATCGAAATCTTTTAGCCATAAAAGAACTAGATGCTATAATCATTTCTACTCCATGGCTTTGGCATACCAAAATGGCGAAAGATAGCATGAAAGTAGGGAAATATACGGGAGTTGAAGTTTCGGCAGCCAATACGATGGAAGAATGTTGGGATTTGGTAAATGTCCACGAAGAAACGGGTTCGCACTTAATGATTTTAGAAAATGTAAACTATCGAAGAGATATTTTGGCTGTCCTTAATATGGTGAAACAAAATGTGTTTGGAGAAATGCTTCATTTTAGATGTGGTTATCAACACGATTTGCGATTTGTGAAATTTAACGATGGAAAAACTCCCTACGGAAAAGGAGCTGAATTTGGAGAAAAAGGAATCTCAGAATCTGCTTGGCGAACACAACATTCCCTTAAAAGAAATGCTGATGTGTATCCAACACACGGTGTAGGTCCTGTTGCAACTATGTGCAATATTAATCGCGGAAACCGATTTGTTTCAATGACTTCACACGCTACAAAAGGCGTTGGACTACACAAGTATATTGTTGATGTCGGTGGAAAAGACCATCCCGATGCAAAACTGAAATTTAAGCAAGGGGATATTATCACCTCAACTATTGAAACCGCTAATGGCGAAACCATAATTGTTACTCATGACTGCAACTCTCCTCGTCCCTATTCACTCGGATTTAGAGTGCAAGGAAGTGAAGGCTTATGGGAAGTAGATGGAAATAGAATTTATGTGGAAGGAAAAGTAGAAAAACCTCATCAATGGGACGACGCTACTAAATGGTTAGAAAAATACGATCATCCTTTATGGAAAAAATATGGTGAAAAAGCAATGGATGCTGGTCACGGCGGAATGGACTTTTTTGTTATCAATGCTTTTGTTGAATCTGCTAAAGAAAACATTGCCCCTCCATTAGATGCTTATGACGCTGCTGCTTGGAGTGCAATTACACCTCTTTCTGAAATTTCTATCGCAAATAATGGAGAGCCGCAAGATTTTCCAGATTTTACTCGTGGAGATTGGGTAAAACGGAAGTCATATGCGTGGATGAAGGATACTTATTAATAGACAAATGATAGAAGAAGGAAGTATGAGGAGCGATAAAATCATAAAAATTGTAACACCAGCTAGAATATGTTTATTTGGTGATCATCAAGATTATTTGGGGTTGCCCGTAATTGCTTGTGCTATTAATAAATTCATCAACTTAACTGCTGAAGAAAACACTATTAAAGAATTTGTGATTTCTTTACCCGATATTAATTCTGAACGTCGGTTTTCAATTTCTGAAACTTTTGAATATCTAAAAAAAGATGATCATTTTGCTTCTGCAATTCGGGTGGTTCTAAAACACGGTTGTAAGATTGATAGAGGTTTTAATTTAACGATTTCTGGTAACATTCCTATTAATGCAGGTGTTTCTAGTTCCTCAGCAATTTTAGTAGCTTGGCTTCATTTTTTACTGAAAGCATTTGGAGCTCATTTAGAAATTACGCCCGAATTTATTTCACAACTAGCTTATGAAGCGGAAGTTTTAGAACACAATTCCCCAGGCGGAAAGATGGATCAATATTCCATCGGAATTGGAAATATGGTCTTTAGTGAAACTGGCAAATATTTTAATTTTGAAATCATAGGTAATTCTCTAAACGGAATGATTTTAGGAGAATCCGGAGTATTAAAAGATACGCTAGGCTTATTAGGAATTGTAAAAACAAATGCTTTAAAATCAATTGAAATAATTAAAAATGAACATCCTAATTTTCAGATTGAAACAGCTACTTTAACAGAATACGATTCGTATGTTGACTTACTTTCAGAAAAGTTGAAACCTTATTTTTATGCTGCGATTCAGAATCATATAATCACCAAAAAAGCATTGATTGAGTTGAAAAAACCTTCCGTTGATTTAAAAATAATCGTACAGTTAATCAATGAACATCATAAAATATTACGTGACGATTTAAAAATAACCGTACCAAAGGTTGATGTAATGATTGAGGCTGCATTGCAAGCAGGAGCTTATGGTGCAAAAATTGTTGGTTCTGGCGGTGGCGGTTGTATTGTAGCAATTTCAGAGATTGGGAACGAAGAAAAAATTAGTGAAGCAATTAAACAAGCTGGCGGAAAAGATGCTTATCCGGTTTTGGTTGCTAAAGGAACTCGATTATTTTAAAGAGAAAATTGGAAGGTGGCTTCATAAGGTTGCCACGCTCCTAAAAACATTATGCATAAAAACTTAATTATATTGGCAGGAGGTGCTTCCTCAAGAATGAAAAAATCTTTGGCTACTGAAGACCTTTCTGAAGTCGAATTGAATAATGCCAATTCTCGAAGTAAAGCTTTGCTGGGTTTTGGAAAAAATAACCGTCCGATTTTAGATTTTTTATTATTGAATGCAGAGGAATCCGGTTATAATAATGTAGTAATTATCATTGGCGAAGACGGTGAACATTTTAAAGAATTTTACGGAAACGAAACAAAGAAAAATCAATTTAATTCACTATCAATTTCTTATGCTACGCAATACATTCCAAAAGGAAGAATAAAACCTTTTGGCACTGCTGATGCCGTATTACAAGCTTTGGAACAATATCCAAATTTACAAAATGAAGATTTCACGGTTTGTAATAGCGATAACTTATATTCGATTGAAGTATTATCAATATTACGAGAAACAGGGTCTTCAAATGCTTTTATTAACTATGACAGAGATGGGTTAAATTTTCCAATGGAAAAAATCGAACGTTTTGCCTTAGTTCTTTTAGATGACGACTCAAATTTGACGAACATTATTGAAAAACCTTCCAAAGAAAAGGTTTCAGACTATAAAGATACAGAAGGAAAATTTAGAGTTAGTATGAATGTTTTTAAGTTTTCAGGAAATGAAATATATCCGTTTTTGAAAAACTGTGAAGTGAATCCAATTCGGAATGAAAAAGAATTACCCACTGCTATTTTAGCGATGATTAACGAGACCTCTTATACTGTGAAGGGGATTCCGTTTAAAGAACACGTTCCCGATTTAACTTCCAAAGAAGACATTGCTATTATGAAAGAATACTTACAAGAGAATTATCCTGAACTATTTTAATACTTAATCTATTTCTAATTCAATATATTCATAAGTTTTAGTGAATGTAACTTCAACTTCACCAGATGTAGTATTGTAATAATCTAATTTCCAAACTAAGCAGAAACCTTCACTATCATTTACATAAGAAGATTCTCTATATAAAACTAAATCTGTTGAATTAAGATATGCTCTCCATCCTTTCAAATCATTATTCGAATAGTAATTAAATGATTCTAGGATTTGAAATGAATAGGGCAGATTTATTAATTCTGCCGCTTCACCAAAGTACCGTTTATTTTCAGAGCCAAATGATCTTGTAGTACGTCTGTCAAACTCATCATTGCTATTGTATCTTACAAATTCAATGATATTATTTGTGTTGTCATTATAAAATGCATCAATATACCCCAGATAATTATCATTCTCTAAATCTGTCAAATTTAGGTAATTATAAAATTTCACCACCCTCCCATTTTGATAAGAATATTTAACTATTCTCTGTAATTGAAAGTCACTTTCATAATAATCTAATAGCCCTTCAGAATTATAAAAATAATTAGCATAATTTAGTAAATCCCCTGTAACTAAATTCGAAACTTCTGCTCTCGTTATTTTATTTCCAGTGTAAATAAAAGTTACTAAACTTTCATTTTTCTTAACCGAAATCAAATTATTACTACTATCGTAGTTGTAAATATATTCATCTAAACCATTTGCTGTAGATTCAAAATGAATTTTTGAAATGAATTTTCTAGTTTCAATTGGCGTAACTTCTTCATCTGTTTCATTAGCATCATCATTGCTACTACAAGAAAATAGCACAAATGATATTAAAAAAAGACTAAACCCTTTTAATATAATAGTATTGTTAACCATTCTGTTCTTTTATCAAATTTAAAGCCGAACCTTTTTCATACCATTCAATTTGAGATTGGTTATAGGTGTGATTTGCCATAATCACATCTTTACTTCCATCTGCGTGAACTGCTTCAATTGTAAATTGTTTTCCAGGTGCAAATTCGTTTAAATCTACAAAGTTGAAGGTATCGTCTTCTTGAATTAAATCGTAATCACTTTCATTAGCGAATGTCAACCCTAACATTCCTTGTTTTTTCAAGTTAGTTTAATGGATTCTTGCAAAAGATTTAACTAAAACCGCAGCAACTCCTAAATGACGAGGTTCCATTGCAGCGTGCTCTCTTGAAGACCCTTCTCCATAATTATGATCACCAACTACGATTGTTAAAACACCAGCAGCTTTATATGCACGAGCTACTTTTGGCACCGCATCGTGCTCACCATCTAATTGGTTTTTAATAAAATTAGTTTTCTTATTAAAAGCATTAATTGCTCCTATCAACATATTGTTCGAAATATTATCTAAATGACCTCTGTAACGCAACCAAGGTCCTGCCATAGATATATGATCGGTGGTACATTTTCCGAAAGCTTTAATCAATAATTTAGCGCCTTCAATTTTATTTCCTAAAGGAGTAAAAGGCGTTAATAATTGCAGTCTTTCTGAATCTGGACTCACCACAACATTCACTCCACTTCCATCTTCAATTGGTTCAATATAACCATTATCATCTACAGCAAATCCTTTTGGAGGAAGTTCCCAACCAGTTGGTTCGTCTAATAAAACCTCATCGCCATTCTCCGTTTTCAGCTTATCTGTCAAAGGATTAAAATCCAATCTTCCAGATAATGCAATTGCCATCACCATTTCTGGAGAAGCTACAAATGCGTGGGTGTTCGGGTTTCCATCAGCACGTTTTGCAAAGTTTCGGTTAAATGAATGAATGATAGTGTTCTTTTCTTCTTTATCTGCATCCTTTCTTGCCCATTGACCAATACATGGCCCACAAGCATTGGTAAATATTTTTGCATCTAAGTTTTCGAAAACCTCAAGAATTCCGTCACGTTCTGCGGTAAATCGAACTTGTTCAGAACCTGGATTAATTCCTAATTCTGCTTTCATCTCAATTCCTTTATCAATGGCTTGTTGTGCTATTGAAGCTGCTCTGGATAAATCTTCGTACGAGGAATTGGTACACGAACCAATTAATCCCCATTCCACATCTAAAGGCCAACTGTTTTTGGTTGCTTTTGCATTCATTTCACCAACTTTAGTAGCTAAATCTGGTGAGAAAGGACCGTTAATATGAGGAAGTAATTCATCTAAATTAATTTCAATTACTTGGTCAAAATATTGTTCTGGATTTGCATATACTTCTGGATCTCCCGTTAAATAATCTTTTACTTCGTTTGCAGCATCAGCAACATCATCTCTGTCGGTTGCGCGTAGGTAACGCTCCATTGATTCATCATATCCAAAAGTAGAAGTAGTAGCTCCTATTTCGGCACCCATATTACAAATAGTTCCTTTTCCTGTACACGATAAAGCAATAGCTCCATCACCAAAATATTCAACAACTGCTCCTGTTCCTCCTTTTGCAGTTACGATTCCTGCTACTTTTAAAATAACATCTTTTGGTGCTGTCCAACCAGAAACATTTCCAGTTAATTTAACTCCAATTAGTTTCGGAAATTTTAATTCCCAAGCCATTCCTGCCATTACATCTACGGCATCTGCTCCTCCTACTCCAATGGCGATCATTCCTAATCCACCAGCGTTTACGGTATGCGAATCGGTACCAATCATCATTCCTCCAGGGAAGGCATAGTTTTCCAATACTACTTGATGAATGATTCCTGCTCCTGGTTTCCAGAATCCAATTCCGTATTTATTTGAAACAGATTCTAAGAAATTAAAAACCTCATTACTATTATTTAAAGCAGACTGTAAATCTTTATCCGCTCCTACTCTTGCTTGAATTAAATGATCACAATGAACCGTAGTTGGCACTGCGACTTTATTTTTTCCAGCTTGTATAAACTGGAGTAAAGCCATTTGTGCTGTTGCATCTTGACAAGCGATACGATCCGGAGCAAAATCAACATAATCTTTCCCTCTTGTAAATGCTTTTGTAGCATTGCCATCCCAAAGATGAGCGTATAATATTTTTTCTGAAAGGGTTAAAGGTTTACCAGATATTTCTCTTGCTTTATCTACTCTTTCAACCATTTGTGAGTAGACTTTTTGAATCATTTTAATATCGAATGCCATATTTTTTGAATTTTATTTTGAAGAATTAACCTAAATTACCTCTTAGATTATGCTTGTGCAAAATTACAAAAATTAAAGATTATTAGCAAATATTGAATGAAATTGAAATATTACTGAAAATAACGCATCAAATATTCGATATTGCTAATTTTTATTTGCCAAAATTAAGAATACTTATAACATAATTACAAATACTTCAATTTAACTAAATTAAAAAAGAATAGGAAATAGTAGTTTTTAGAACAAACTTCTAATAATATCTTCAATACTTAAACCTTCGGCTTCTGCTTTGTAGTTTTTTATAAGTCTGTGTCGAAGAATTCCGATGGCAACCTTTTGTACATCTTCGATATCCGGAGAAAATTTACCTTTTAAAGCAGCATAAGTTTTTGCACTTAAAATAAGGTTTTGTGAAGCTCTTGGCCCTGCTCCCCAATCGATGTATTTTTTTACCATTTCTGGTGCAGCAGACCTTTTTGGTCTTGTTTTACCAACTAGAGTAACTGCGTATTCAATTACATTATCTGCAACAGGTATTTTTTGAATTAACTGTTGGTATTTAATGAGTTCTTCAGCAGAAAACAAGGCGTTAATTTTTGGGTTTGCACCAATTGTTGTCGTTTTTACAATATCTACTTCTTCCGTAAAAGAAGGATAATCTAAATTTATAGCAAACATAAAACGGTCTAATTGCGCTTCTGGCAACGGATAAGTTCCCTCCTGCTCAATAGGGTTTTGAGTTGCTAAAACAAAATAAGGCTTGTCTAATTTATAAGTGTGACCTGCAATAGTAACTGAACGTTCTTGCATTGCTTCTAATAAAGCAGCTTGAGTTTTTGGAGGAGTTCTGTTGATTTCATCTGCCAAAATAATATTTGAAAAAATAGGTCCTTTGATAAATTTAAATTGTCTGTTTTCATCTAAGATTTCAGATCCTAAAATATCACTTGGCATTAAATCTGGTGTAAACTGAATTCGTTTAAAGTTCAGCCCTAAAGCTTCTGAAACGGTGTGTACCAATAATGTCTTTGCTAATCCTGGCACACCAATAAGCAATGCGTGCCCTCCTGAAAAAATGGAAAGTAAAACTTGTTCGACGACATCATCTTGACCGACAATTATTTTTTTAATTTCTTGACGAAGGTCATTGTATTTAGATACTAACTGGTTGATTGCTGCAACGTCTGACATACTAATTCTCTTTATTTACCCAGTTATTAGCAAAGTCACATTCTTGATAATCAGAATTTACTTTAATATACGTTTCTTTAATTTTTTCTTCTTGCCACTCTTCAATAGTTCTTAATTGTTTTTCTTTTAGTGCCAATTCATGAATTTTCTCATAATCCTTTACATAATCAGCAACATGTTCGTCATGACGTGCTGTTACAGTTAGAATTTTAAAAATACTTTTTCCTGTTCTATCAGTATCTGTGTAAACTTTAGTTACTTCCCCTTGTTTAATATTATAAACTTGTGCACTAAAGGTTGGATCCATTTTAGTTAAATCAAAATGGGTATCGAAAGTTTGAGGATTCATTAATTGACCTCCATTATTTCTAGTTTCCTTATCATCCGAATATAATTCTGCAGCTTCAGCAAACGGAATTTTGTTATCTATAATACTTTGCCTAATAGTATCAATTTTTCTTCGAGCTTCATCTACTATACTTTGAGGAACTTCTGGAAAAATAATAATATGTCGGACATCTACTTGTTGTCCTCTAATTTTATCAACTTTTAAAATATGAAAACCAAATTCAGTTTCAAAAGGCTCACTAACTTCTCCTTCTAAGAGTGAAAAAGCCATGTCTTTAAACTCCTTTGCCATTGGAGAATCTCTTCTTACTCCTTCAATTAATCCACCTTTTGTTCTTGTTCCGTCTTTTGAATATAATACTGCTTTTGTTGCAAATGAAGACCCATTATCTACAATGTCTGTTCTAATTACTTTTAGTTTATTTATTGCATCTTGCTTTGCTTTTTCAGTTACTTGAGGTTCTACCACTAACTGTGATACTTCAAGTTCTGCACTAAAAATTGGGCGTTCCTCAACTGGAATTGAAAAGAAAAATGTTCTTACTTCTTCTGGTGTTATTGTAACATTAGACACCACATGTTCTTGCATTCTTTCAGTAAGTCGTATTTCTTTTCTTGCTTTAAACAAATCTGCTTTAAATTCAGTAATATTCTTTTTCCTGTAGTATTTTATTACTTTTTCTTCAGAGCCAACTTGCTCTATCATATAAGCTAATAATTGATCTACTTCTGGTTCAATTTCAGCATCTGATACCATTATACTATCCTGAATAGCATGATGAATATAAAGTTTGTCTTCCATTAATTTACCAACCATTTGGCAACGATCAATAGTACTAACATCTACTCCATTCTGTTCAAACTCCAAATAGCTTTTTTCTATGTCAAATTCTAAAATAACATAATCACCGACAACCGCAGCTACTCCTTCAGCTTTAAATTTTCTGAAATTATTTACAGAATCTTT
>JAJRQR010000169.1 GCA_024280145.1 Bacteroidota bacterium | reverse complement strand
TTTCCCGAAACCTTTAAGGTTTTTTGATGTTAAATGAAAATTGATTTTTTTGAAAAATATAGTTAGTAAAGAAGTGGTTAAATTCTAATAGAAAAATAGAAAATAAATAGCAACGGCAATAAATAAGGAAACTGATAAAACAGATTTAATAAGGAATTTTTTTTGACGTTCAGCATTTTCTTTTTTAAGTTTTTTCTGAAACTCGTGAAACTCATACTCAGTCATTTTCTTATGGTCAATAAATTCACCAAAAGTAGCATCTGTTATTTCTTTTTTATTATCAAAAATAGACTTGCGATCTCTTTTGTTGTTCCTTAAGGAGGCTTGCATTCCCTCTATTCCCATAAAATCTAGTTTGATATAAATATAGGAAATATTTATTTGTAAAGCGGTTCTATAAAGGCATTATTTTAATTTTACACATCTTTACTTACCGTATTCTGTCTAGCTAAAAGTTTCTTCGAAACTTTATAGGTTGCAGAATAAGAAAGTCCAACTTGACTTTTCTTTAAGGTTATAAAAGCATTCTTATACCATCGTGGATCGGTCGCTTTTTTATTATGATCTCCATGTACGGCAACATCAAGAAATTTACCATTAAACCAAGGCTTAATTTCGTAAATGCTAACTCCAAAATGTTCGGCTCGTTGCAGAACGGTTTCAAAATCCGATTCAGAAAAATATTGAATGCTATCTTGATCGAATCCGTCATTCTGGTTTTTTAAACCTTTAAAGATCTGTTGTTCTAAAAATTCAGTTTGTTCCATTTTTATTTTTTGGTAAGATTAGTATATTAGCAATTCAACTTTAGGTTTTGTTATATAGGTACTGTTGCAAAATTAGTCTAAATAAAAGGATAATTCCGATTAGTTTTCAGTCAAGTTAAAATTAGAGCTTATTTTTGAAGAATTTCAGCAGTTATAAGCGTTATATGTTGTTATTAGCCGTTTTTTAATTTAATTATGTCAATATAGGTTGCGTTTCCATATGGTAGCTTAATATTTTTATCCGTTTTTTTTCCAACAATAATAATTGAACCATCAGATTGAATAATTATAGATGTTGCATCCTCACCGTTTGGTATTTCACTTTTCCAATAATCCAACAAATTATAATTTTTGTCAAGCCCTAAAATCAAATAACCCAAGTTATAGTCACTAGCTCCGAAAAAGTAGTAACCTTTATGGGTTTTCATACCTTCATTTAACCAATAGTGCTTAATTTCATCAGGAATTTTCAAAGTCTTGAATGTTCTAAAATCTTTTTCAATTACTAACTCATTTTTGTTATTAGATTCACGGCTAGCACTAATGAAACGATTTTTTGAGAATAGTAGCTTATTGTTAGTTGTTTTAATTTTCTCAATGGTTTTTCCAGAATGATCAAGAACAGTAACAATTTTTGATTCGTCCTTTACTAAGCTATTATTAAGTCTTCTAAAGCCTTCATAAGAATAGGAAATGAATATTTTATTATGATTGAGTTTTATGTCAGAACCATAACTGTCATAATTTTTCTTTCGGAATATTCGCTTTGTCCACTTTCTATAACCTGTTGAAGATATTTTCATCAGATAGATACCGTTTTCTTCTGATTTTTTAAAAAAGATCAAACGTCTTTTTTGATAAGGATATTTCATTGACTGAATTGGAATAATTTTCTCCGATTCTAAGAGTACAAAAAGATTATCTAATGAGTCTATATCGATATCAGCGATTGTTGATTTCTTTTTGTTTTTAAATTCTTTCTCCCATATAATTTTGCCATCTATGGAAATTAGTGCTACCCAAAATTTTTCCATGTCAGTTCGTTCTCCAACTGCAATAATTTTACCTGAAGAAATCATTTTTATTTTATTAACTCTTTTTTCTTTAAAAATAAGTTCTCATTCTTTTTTAAATTCTTTATTCAATTTAATAATAGAACCACTACTTATATGAGATTTTGAATACATCTCATTTTGCTTACTCAGATATTCTTTGTTATAATCAGATGGCATTGAATATTGATCTGGAAAATTTATTGAAAAAAATGATGAAATAATTAAACTATCATCATCTAACCCGATTAAATCTGTCGGTTCATATTTTCCATAAGTTATATTACTTTCAATAGAATCTTTATAATAGATATGATGTTTTTCTATCGTTTTATAGTTAGAAGATTGAGCTACCAATATAAAAGGAAAAAATATTATAAGAAGATTTATTTTCATTTAAATGAGGTATAACGCAAGTATAGCAGCAGTTTCACTTATTGATATTGACTGATACATATTGTTGTCAAGTTAGTCTTAAAAAAATGGAAAGTCAAGTGGTTTTAATAAAATATGAAAAGTAATAATTCTCCTGATAAAACTATTTCATCTTTTTTACTCGTTTTAAAACCAAAAAATTTTGAGGGCTAATTCCCAATCCACTTACTTTTTTATTGACAAACCGAACCGCCATATCGTAAAACAAAGGAACTACAGGAGCTTCTTCAATAACTATAGAATCCATTTTGGTATACAAAAGCTTTCTTTGATTTATATCAGAAATCTTTAAAGCTTCCACATACAGACTATCAAAAACTTCATTTTTAAAGTGTGTGTAGTTGGGTCCGTTGGGTGTGAAATTGGGACTATAAAATAGCGATAAATAATTTTCAGCATCGGGATAATCCGCAATCCAACTGGCTCTAAAAATAGCTAATTCTCCAGCCGATTTCATTTGCCGAAGGGTAGAAGGCGGCATCACATCTATATGAACGGAAATTCCGATTTTGTCTAATTCTCGTTGAATGAATTCGCATAAATCTAAATACTGACTGTTAGTTCCAATGGAAATTGTTGGATTTTCAATTCCAGTTGCTGTCTTAAATTGGTTTACTAATTCTCGGGCTTTTTCTGGTTGATAGCTATAACCTTCAATGTTATCAAATCCTGGCAAGCCTTTTGGAATAAACCCGTTAACTGCCGGAATTCCCATTCCGTTTCGTAAATAAGTAATCATTTTTACACGATCAAAACCGTAGTTAATGGCTTGTCTTAATTTTTTAGACTGAATTTCTGAAGCTTCCGTTTCCATAAAAAAGCCTAGGTATTCGGTATTTAAATACGGACTCGTAACTAACTTAACTTGATCCTTATATTTTTCTTGTAATTCACCTTTGGTAGTAACAATTTCGTCTTTATACGAATTGTCCAAACCAGAAACAAAATCCAATTTTCCTTGAATAAATTGTAAAAATTCACTCTGCTTATCTGGTAAAAAAGTGATGGCAACTGCTTCTAGATACGGTAACTGATTTCCTTGTTCATCAACTTCAAAATAATTAGGGTTTTTCCGCAGAACTAATTTTACATTTTCCTCCCACATTTTAAACATAAACGGGCCTGTTCCTACTGGATTAGACCTGAAATCATTTCCGTAGAAATCAATCGCCTCCTTAGGAATCACCGAACAAAAACGCATTGACAGCAATCCTAAAAATGCAGGAAAAGGTTGTTTCAGTTTTATTGAAAAAATGGTGTCATTTTCCGCTTGATAGCTTTCTACATTATTTAAAACCCATCGTCCTCTAGCAGCAACTTTTTCATCTAAAAGGCGATCGAAACTATATTCAAAATCATAAGCAGTTACCAAACGGGTGGAATCTTTTTGAGTTTCTAAAAAAGCTTCGTTTTTATGAAAATAAACATCGTTTCTAAGGATGAAAGTATAAGTAAAAGTACTGTCGTTAATCGTCCAATTTTTAGCAATATCTGGCTGAATATTTAATTCATCATCCAATTGAACTAAGCTATTAAATAACTGATTGGTAGGCCAAATTAATTGTGGATTACTAGCAAAAGCAGGGTCGAGCGTCCCAATATTACTGTGTTCATTATAACGAAAAACCAAATGGTCTTTGCTGTTATTGGTTTCAGAATTACACGAAATGAATAATAAAGCAAAACAACTAGCTGATAATGTTACGATTAGTTTGAGTAATTTGATGTGCATCTGCTTTTTTGAAACCGATTTTAGTTTGTATTTTTGCAATCCGAAATTACAAAAAATAGAATCGTAAATATAGTTTTAATAAGATACTGAAACAAGTTCAGAATGACGTTTATGGATAAACGAAAACAAGTCGCATTTTATACCTTAGGTTGCAAACTAAATTTTAGTGAAACTTCCACCATTGCCCGAAGTTTTACCAATGAAGGTTTTGACCGAGTAGATTTTTCTGAAAAAGCAGATATGTACGTGATTAATACCTGTACCGTTACCGAAAATGCAGATAATCGTTTTAAGAATATTGTAAAACAATCTCAAAAGGCAAACCCCGATGCTTTTATTGCAGCGGTAGGTTGTTATGCACAGTTAAAACCGCAACAATTGGCAGATGTAAATGGGGTGGATTTGGTGCTGGGAGCTACCGAAAAGTTTAATATCACCGCTTATATTAATGACCTAACGAAAAATGATTTTGGAGAAATTCATTCTTGTGAAATAGAAGAAGCCGATTTTTATGTGGGCTCTTATTCAATAGGAGACCGTACCCGTGCTTTTTTAAAGGTGCAAGATGGTTGCGATTATGTCTGTACTTTTTGCACCATCCCGTTGGCTAGAGGGATTTCAAGAAGTGATGAAATGAAAAATGTATTGAAAAATGCAGCCGATATTTCCAAACAAGGAATCAAAGAAATCGTATTAACAGGTGTTAATATTGGTGACTACGGAAAAGGAGAATTCGGAAATAAAAAACACGAACATACTTTTTTAGAACTCATTCAGGAATTAGATAAGGTAAATGGAATTGAACGTTTGCGAATATCTTCCATCGAACCCAATTTGTTAAAAAATGAAACGATTGAGTTCGTTGCAAATTCTAAAACTTTTGTTCCTCATTTTCATATTCCTTTACAAAGTGGAAGTAATGCTTTGTTGAAGCTAATGAAGCGTCGTTACAGCCGTGAATTATATACAGAACGGGTTTCAGAAATTAAAAGGCATATGCCAAACGCTTGTATCGGCGTGGATGTAATTGTTGGATTTCCTGGAGAAACTGATGAATTGTTTTTAGAAACGTATAATTATCTAAATGAATTAGACATTTCTTATTTACACGTGTTCACTTATTCTGAAAGAGAAAATACACCTGCTGTTGATATGGATGGAGTAGTACCAATAAATGTTCGGAAAAAAAGAAGTAAAATGTTACGTGGACTTTCCGTTAAAAAGAGAAGGGCGTTTTATGAAAGTCAGTTAGAAACTACGCACACAGTTTTATTTGAAGGCGAAAATAAAGAAGGCTATATTCAAGGGTTTACTGAAAACTACGTAAAAGTAAAAACACTTTGGAATCCTGAATTTGTCAATACATTGCATCATATTACACTAACCAAAATCGATGAAGATGGATTGGTGAGGTTTAATTTTTTAAATGAGAAAGTTTCCTCTTAAATATTAATCCCAATAGGAAGTAATTTTTTATATTTTCTTCGATTTTTTCTTAAGAATGAAGATATTTCAGGACTAGTTGGAACTAAATGAATTCTTCGGTCTTCTACTTCAGTGAAAACAGCTTTAATAAAAATTTCTCTAAAACCCTGATCTTCCATGTCATCAGGCATTTCGTACTTCGTTAGAAAAATTTTACGGTCTTGTAGAGCGTATTCAATACGAGCCATATTATCGCCTACTTCCAGTTCAAACTGTCTTAAAAATTCATTGTCGGTAATTTCTACATCTTCAATCATAGGGAGAGTTGATTTAAATTAATTAGAATTCGATTATTTGTAAGAATTTGCTTTATTTATTATTTGGTAGTAGTTTTTACTATGTTTAAAATAAAATAATACTGTTAGGATTATTTTCCTTTAAACCGTAAATTTACGAATAATTATTGAGCTAATCCCTCATTCTCTTGTTAAAGCTATATGAACCAACCTAAAAATCAATTATATTTTGTTCCAGGAATGGCAGCTGGGAAAGAAATATTTGAAAACATCTCCTTACCTGAAGAAAATTACGACATTCATATTATTGAATGGATAATTCCAGAAAAGAACGAAACAATTGAGCAATATGCCAAACGAATGGCCGCTAAAGTTACGGAGCCCAATCCTATTTTAGTTGGTGTTTCCTTTGGTGGTGTGATGGTTCAAGAAATGAGTGCTTTTTTAGATGTTCAAAAAATTATCATTATTTCAAGTGTGAAATCTAAAAAAGAGCTTCCAACAAAAATGAAGGTAGTTAAGTATATTCCTGCCTATCGTTTAATTCCTCCAAGCTTTTTAGAAAACACAAAAAACTTAGTAAAGTACGGTCTGGGAATTAAATCAAAAAAGAAATTAGAGTTGTATCAAAATTACCTTTCGGTAAACAATACGGACTATTTAAAATGGGCAATCAAACAAATGGTAGGTTGGAATCGTTCTGAAGAATTAGAAAATATAATTCATATTCACGGAGATAAAGACCCCGTTTTTCCAATTAAAAAAATTGAAAATTGCATTATAATTCCCGGAGGAACACATATTATGTTGATTGTAAAGTTTAAATGGTTAAACGATAATTTACCAAAAATTATAGAAGGGACTTACAAATAAAAATGTCAGACAAAAAGAAATTCGGAGCATTTGCTGGAGTATTTACACCTTCAATTCTTACCATTTTAGGGGTGATAATGTATCTGAGAATGGGTTGGGTTGTTGGTAACGCAGGACTTTTTGGAAGTATTGTTATTATTGTAATTGCTCATGTGATTTCGGTTTCTACGGGTTTAAGTGTTTCTTCTATTTCAACCGATAAAAAAGTAGGGCCAGGTGGGATTTATTACATTCTTTCTAGAAGTATGGGAATTCCTATTGGTGGAGCAATCGGAATTGCATTGTATGTTGGAACAGCACTTTCAATTTCACTTTATCTAATCGGTTTTGCAGAAAGTTTTAATGAGTATTTAGGTTTTGATACCGCTATAAATGGATTGCGAATAACAGGCTCGATTGCCCTATTAAGTTTGGTAGCTATTGCATTAATTAGTACTTCGGTTGCTTTAAAAACTCAGTTTTTAATATTAATTGCTATTATAATTTCGTTGCTTTCTATTTTTATTGGAAATTCAGATTACATTCCCGAAACAACTACTTTGCTAACTGAAACTACATCCATTCCGATGGAAGTTTTATTTGCTGTTTTTTTTCCAGCCGTAACAGGATTTACTGCCGGAATTGCGATGAGTGGAGATTTAGAAAATCCAAAACAAGCTATCCCAAAAGGAACCATAGCAGCAATAGGAGTGGGGTTTGTTGTGTATTTGATTTTGGCAGTTTTCCTGTATTATTCGATTGGTTCTGAAACCTTAAAATCCGATTATAATATTTTGCTAAAAGTTGCATTTTTTGCTCCAGCCGTTGTAGCTGGAATTTGGGGAGCAACACTTTCTTCTGCTTTGGGAGGAATTTTAGGTGGCCCTAGAATTTTACAAGCAATGTCTGTAGATAAAATTACTCCTAAATTCTTTGGAAAAGGAAAGGTGAAAATAATGAACCTGTTAATGCATTGTTACTGGTATTCATCATTGCACAATTGGGTGTTTTAATTGGTGAATTGGACGTGATTGCCCGAATTGTCTCCATGTTTTATTTGGCAGCCTATGGCTTTATAAATCTTTCCTTTTTTCTTGAAAGTTGGGCAAATCCAGATTTTCAACCCACTTTTAAAATTAAACGTTGGATTGGTTTAATTGGTTTTGTTGCCTGTTTTGGTGTGATGTTTAAATTAGATATGTTGGCGATGTTTGCTTCAATAACCATTATATTAGGGATTTATGTTTGGCTACAGCATAAGCAAATTGTACTAATGACCGGAGATGTTTGGTTAAGTGTTTGGAAAAAAATAGTTGCAAACGGATTAAAAAAAATTGAATCAAAACCAACTGAAACCAGCAATCAATGGAATCCAAATATCATTCTTTTTAGTGGGGAAAGTGAGCATCGAGCATATTTGGTAGAATTAGGAAAAACTTTAGCAGGACGTTCAGGAATTGTTACGAATTTTAAAATAATAATAGATAAGGATAATACAAATCCTTTGCCCAAAACCAACCAGATTGTAAAGGAAGAATATTTTGAAAAGCTGGGTGTTTTTGCTCGTCAGATAAGAGTAAGCAACATTTATAAGGGGATTGAAGATATAGCATCTATTTTCGGATTTTCAGGCGTAGATCCTAATACCATTATGATGGGATGGCCTAAAGGGTTGGAAAATTCGGAAGATTATTCCAGAATGACTCAGAACCTTCTGTATTTAGATTATAATTTATTGTATCTGGATTTTGATAGAAAAGCAAAATTTGGAAACTACCAAACCATCGATTTATGGTGGCGAGAAACCGATAGTAAAAATGCTGAGATGATGTTGAACATCGCTCGTTTTATCATCCAATCACCCAAATGGTCAAAAACTTCCATTCGAGTTTTATTTGTAAATAATAATAACATTGATAGCAGTGAAATTGAAAAGAATATTTCAGATTTAGTAGAAGATCTTCGGGTTAATGTGGCAATTAGAATTATAAATAATGCAGTTGAGCAGGTTCCTTTTTACGAATTAATTGCAAAACATTCATCAACTACAAACTTAACATTATTGGGGATTCCAAACTTTAATATTAAAAAACAAGCTCAGTTTGTAACTAAAACCAACCAGTTGTTCGATTCTATTGGCTCAACATTAATGGTAAAAGCTTCCGAAAATTTCAATGAAATAAAGCTTAATGTTGAAATGACTTCAATTTATAGTGAAGAAGAATAATTGCTTTTGATTTTTTTAGTATTTCCTATTGATTTTTTAATATCTTTATTCAATAATTTTAATGAATTATTTCTAAAAGAAATCCCCGCTTTTAGGTGTTATTAACCCTGTTTTATTTCTTAAGTTATGAATACAATCACAAAAATCACATTAGGAGTTTTCGCAGTTACGTTAGGCGTTTTATCTGTTAATGCTGTTCAAGAAGCGCCAACAGATGCAATAGTAGAGCGAAAAATGATTAACGATTATAATATTTATGCGCTTCCTATTCCTGAAAAAATGGATTTTGCTGGAGAACCCGTTCCTTTGGATAATCCAGATATTAGAGAGCGAATGGATCGTGAATTATTAGTAAATACCTATTGGCAATCCAACGGATTATTATTATTTAAGCGTGCTCATAAATATTTTCCAATCATTGAACCTTTATTAAAAAAATACGGACTTCCTGATGATTTTAAATATTTGGTTGTTGCAGAAAGTGGGCTTATGAATAACCGATCTCCAGCAGGGGCAGCAGGGTTTTGGCATTTTATGAAAGGAACCGGAAAAGAATATGGTTTAGAAATTAATAGTTATGTTGATGAGCGTTATAATTTAGAAATTGCCACCAGAGTTGCAGCTGAATACTTAATTAGCGCAAAGAAAAAATTTGGAAGCTGGACATTAGCTGCTGCTGCGTATAATGCTGGTAGAGCCGGAATTGCAAAACAACAAACAAGACAACAAGCTACAAATAGTTATTACGATTTATTATTAAATAGTGAAACAAGCCGATATGTTTTTAGAATTTTAGCATTTAAAGAAATATTGTCCAACCCTCGGAAATACGGTTTTAATTTTAGAGAAAGTGATTTGTATGAGGCTATACCAACTTATAAAGTAAAAGTAGATACAGCAGTTACAGATTTTGCTTCCTTTGCTATAAAACATGGTATTAATTATAAAATATTAAAAATTCATAATCCTTGGTTACGTGATAGTTATTTAAAAAACTCTTCAGGAAAAGAATATTTTATTGAAATACCAGAAAAAGGATATTATAAAACTATCAAATGAAAATGACGACAACAATAATTGTTTCCCTTTTAATTATTGGGATTTTGGCTGGAGTACTAAGTGGGCTTGTAGGAGTCGGAGGTGGCTTAGTGATGATACCTTTAATGATATTGTTATTAGGTTACTCACAACATGAAGCGCAAGGAACAAGTTTAGCAGTTTTAGCTGTTCCTGTTACTTTGCTGGCTGCTTATAATTATTATTCAGAAGGGTATATTAATTGGAAATTTGCAGCATTTATCGCTGTTGGCTTTGTAGTAGGAGGTTTTTTTGGTTCTAAATTAGCTATATCAATCAATCAAGCGATGCTAAAAAAAATATTTGGAGTAATACTTTTAATTGCTGCTTTTAAAATGTTTTTTGGAAAGTAAAGTAAAGAGATAGTAGTATAAATCACTTTGTTTAAAATCTTCGTCCACCACCGCGATTTGCTGCACGGCCAAATTGTTGTTTTGGTTGTCCTGCTTTTTTCATTTGGTCTTTCATCATTTTAATCTGATCGGCTAACATACTATGTTTATCTAAATTTTTAGCTTCTGTTAAAAGGGTTTGTGCTTCTCTTTTACGATTTTTAGACATGGCGATTCCTGCAAGATTAAGTTTAGTCATTGCCATATCGGTATCCATTGATAAACCAAGGGTTACCGCTTGTTTAAAGTACTTTTCAGCTTCATTCATATTGGTTTGTGAGACCATTAAACCATTAAGGTAGTTGTAATACCCTTCTTGCTTTTTCACTAAGGATGCTTCAGGGTTTTTAATTTTATCCAACCATTTTTTAGCACCTGGAAAGTTTTCTTTTCGTAATTGTAGAAATGCTAATAGTATGATTTCATTCTTAAAATAAAGAAAAACAAACATCGAGGAAAGCAGGATATACATAATACCATTTCCTATATTTCCTTCAACAAATTGCCAAACGGCTACCGCAACTATTAATACGGTTAAAACTAACTTTATATTCTTATTAAACATGGTCTATTTTTTATGGGAGTCAAAGGTATAAAAAACTATTCGAAATATTTTAATATTTTGGTTTGTGTAAGTAAAAAATGATTGTATATTTGCGCTCAGTTTTGAGGCATATAGTTTCAATACTAAATAACAGGTTACTATTCAGATTATAAAAATATAAGACATGCCAAAAAGAACATTTCAGCCTTCAAAAAGAAAAAGAAGAAACAAGCACGGATTTAGAGAGCGTATGGCTTCTGTAAGTGGAAGAAAAGTGCTAGCTGCACGTAGAGCGAAAGGCAGAAAGAAAATTTCTGTTTCATCTGAAACTCGTCATAAAAAATAATGTTGATAAATACATACAAAAAAGGTGTTGTTCTTAGAGCAACACCTTTTTTTTATACCCTTTTGTATCGTAATTTAACCCGCTGAAAAAAGATTTATTATTATGCCTAAAAACACCAACCTTTCTTCAATTTTAATAATAGGTTCTGGACCTATTGTAATTGGTCAGGCCTGTGAGTTTGATTATTCTGGTTCTCAAGCTTTGCGTTCACTTCGTGAAGACGGAATTGAAACCGTATTAATCAACTCGAATCCTGCAACTATTATGACTGACCCTTCTATGGCAGATCATATTTATTTGTTGCCGTTAACCACAAAATCCATTATTAAAATATTAAAAGAGCATCCAAATATCGACGCTGTTTTACCAACAATGGGAGGACAGACTGCTTTGAATCTTTGTATTGAAGCAGATGAAAAAGGGATTTGGAAAGATTTTGATGTAGAAATGATTGGAGTAGATATTGCTGCAATTAATGTTACTGAAGATAGAGAGCAGTTTAGAGAATTGATGCTTAAAATAGGAATCCCTATGGCTCCTCAAGCTACTGCAAATTCTTTCTTAAAAGGGAAGGAAATTGCTCAGGAATTTGGTTTTCCTTTAATAATTAGAGCTTCTTATACTTTGGGTGGCGCAGGTGCATCTTTTGTCCATAAAGAAGAGGACTTTGATGAATTACTTACCAGAGGATTGGAAATTTCTCCAATTCACGAAGTCATGATTGATAA
>JAJRQR010000168.1 GCA_024280145.1 Bacteroidota bacterium | reverse complement strand
CCTGTTTTTGCACTGGCAGGAATTATTTCTTCTAATTCACAACCTAAAAGCCCGACGATATCGTCAGAAACCACTTCAGGATTTGCAGAAGGAAGGTCAATTTTATTTAAAACAGGAATTATTTCTAAATCGTTTTCTAATGCTAAATAAAGGTTAGAAATAGTCTGTGCTTGAATACTTTGTGCTGCATCAACAATAAGTAAAGCTCCTTCGCAAGCAGCGATAGAACGCGAAACTTCGTAAGAGAAATCTACGTGACCGGGAGTGTCGATAAGGTTCAATACATATTGTTCGCCTTTGTATTCGTAATCCATTTGGATGGCGTGACTTTTTATGGTGATACCACGTTCACGCTCCAAATCCATGTTATCTAATAACTGATTCTGTTGTTCGCGCTCGGTTACCGATCCAGTTGCATCTAAAAGCCGGTCTGCCAAGGTGCTTTTTCCGTGGTCAATATGGGCAATGATGCAAAAATTACGTATGTTCTTCATATAAAAATCCTACACAAGGTTCAATTTGCAAATATAGAATAAAAGGAAAGAAACAACAGAGTTTGAAATAATTCACTTTATAATTATTTTAATAGAATATTTATAGTAGATTATCTTTAATAACACCTTGCATTTCATCGAATAAACGCAATTAAACACGACAAAAAACAATATTTTTTTCATATTTGCATTTAATGTGTTTTTATATGAGTTTTTTAATTCATCTCCCCCTTGAAAAAGCACTTAGATTAATTTAAACCCCAAGTTTGAAGATATTTAGATAATATCTGTATTTTATATGAAGAAAGGATTTTTATTACTTTTTTTTATGTTTCCCTTAGTATTGTTTTCACAAGATGCTACTATTGAGGGCCAAATAATTGACGCTAACAATCAACCAATTTCGTTTGTAAACATATTGGTTTATGAAAAAGCGGGATCTCAAGCTTCAAGTGGAGCTGTTTCAGATGAAGATGGTAGCTTTTCGATTTCCAACCTACAAAATCAAGATTATTATATAGAGTTTTCGATGGTAGGATTTACTATTGTTTCAAAAACACTTAATCCTTCCAATTCAACATTTATAACTATTACCTTAACTGAAAACGTAGAGGAATTAGAAGAAACGGTTATTAGAGCAAAGGCTCCATCTATTAAAAGAGAACCTGGAAAACTAGTTTTTAATGTAGAAAACACTTCGTTATCTACAGGAGACTCGTTTAATTTACTTTCAAAAACTCCAGGAGTTATAGTTCTCGGAAATACTATTCAGGTTAAAAAAACCAGACCAATTATTTATATAAACGACAAACGGGTGTATTTAAGTTCTTCGGAATTGGCTTCACTTTTACAAAGTATGGACGCTTCTAATATTAAATCGATTGAGGTCATCGACAACCCTTCAGCAAAATACGGAGCAGAAGCTACTTCAGTATTAAATATTATTACTTCCAAAGCGGTTTCAGTAGGGTACAAAGGAAATATTAATACCACTTGGGAGCAAGCAGTTTTCTCAAAATATCGTTTTTCAACTTCCCATTTTTATAAGAATGATTGGTTGAATGCTTATGCAAGTTATAGTTTTAGTCCTAGAAAAGATTATAAAGAAGATGAGAATTACATTCGGTTTTTTAATCCAGATAATATTTCGACTAAATCCATTTGGGAATCTAAATTTGAAAAAGTAACCCGTTCAAAAGCTCATCAAGGAAATGTGATTTTAGATTTTACTCTAAACGAAAAGAACAGTTTAAGCTTTACATCAACCATCATGGTTTCGCCTAATAAAACTTTTGATAATAAAGTAAATGGTGAAATAATGGATGGGCAACGACAATTGGACTCAATTTTTAAAACAGTAAGTTATTTAGAAAATGATGCGACCAATCTTTCGTTTAACCTAGAGCATACAGTTGAATTAGATGAAGAAGGAACAAAACTCACCACATCTGTAAACTATATTAGTTACGATAATGCACAAACACAAGAGTTAAATACGGATTATAAATTGCCAACAGGTGAATTAACTAATAATGTTAACTTTTTTACCGATGCCAATCAAGACAGTAAAATTATTACTGGACAAACCGATTTTAATAAAACGATTAGTGAAGGCGATTTTGAAACAGGAATAAAATATTCATATATCAATACGGAAAGCGGATTGGATTTTTTCGATATTGAAAACAATATTCCCGAATATATTGAAGCACATTCAGACTTATTTATTTACACCGAATCTATTTATGCAGCCTATATAAATTACGTTAAGAAATTTGGAAAATGGAATATCAATGCAGGATTACGTGGTGAATACACCGATGTTATAGGAGATTCTAAATCACTTGGAATTATTAATAATCAGGATTATTTTGATTTATTTCCATCAGTTTCTGCTTTATATTCTAAAGACGAAGATCATGTTTTTGGAGCAAGTTATAGAAAAACCATACAACGGCCTCGTTATCAAAGTCTTAATCCGTTTTCTTATTTTGTGACCGATAATATTGTAAATAATGGAAACCCGAATTTAGGACCGACCATTAAAGATAAATATATGCTTAGCTATTATTTAAAAAACAAATGGTCTTTTGAAGCTTATTATATTTATAAAAAAGATCCTTTGGCAGTGCTTACTTTTCAAGATAATGAAAACAGTGCCACACAAAATATTGATGCTAATATTATAAACGATATTAACTTCAGTTTTGATATTTCTTATTATTCTCCTATATATTCTTGGTGGTATTTATCGGTTTATACCTCTACTTTTTATATAGAAAATGAGTTTTATGCATTAGCAAGCCCGCAAGAAACCTATAAAAATGATACTTTTGGTTTTTATGCAGAAATATATAGCGGCTTTACATTATCTAAAGACGGCACATTAACAAGCGACCTTACGGCTACTTATATTTCTGATATGATTTTAGGGTCATTAGATTATAAAAACCAGTTTATCACTTCTATTTCTTTCCGCAAATCTATTTGGAAAAACAGAGCGAGTATTACTGTAGGAGTAGATGATATTTTTGACACCAATAATATACCTGTAACTTCTAGGTATTATAATCAAGATAATAGTTATTTCGCTCAAGCAGAATCTAGACTTTTACGTTTAGGCTTTAAATATAAGTTCGGAAACTACAAACTTCGAAATAATACTCGAACAAAAAAGACCGATGAGGAGAATAGGTTAAACTAATATTTTACCTTTGCACCTATTAATTTATAAACAATAAAAATGAAAAAAATAGTAGTATTATTAGTAGCAATCTTATTTGCAAATTTCACCTATGCACAGGATTATTCTATTGAAGAAGTTGAGGTAGTTCAAAATCTTTTTGGAGCTGAAAAGAAAGCAATTATCGAAGCCTTTGTAGATTTAGAAGGTGTAGATGCAACTGCTTTTTGGAGTTTATATGAAGAATATGAAGTAGTAAGAAAAGAACTTGGTAAAGAAAAAATTGCGTTGCTTCACGAGTATGAAACAATCAAAACAATCACTGACGAAGAAGTAGAAGCGTTAATGAAAAGAGCGATGCCTTTAAGAAAATCTCAAGATGCTTTAATAGAAAAATATTACAAAAAAATAAAGAAAGCTACTTCAGCAATTGTAGGAGCTCAGTTTTACCAAATAGAACACTTTATTTCTGATGGTGTACGATTTACCATTTTAAACAATATGGGATTAGTACAGGATAAGAAATAACCTTATTCACATAATTATACTAAAGCTGGATATAATATATTCAGCTTTTTTTATTTAATGATAGAAAATAACATAGACTAATTATCAATCTTAAATTTATTCAGACTTTAAATTATCTATAAATCGCATATTTTACATACCTTTATAGCTAAACTTATAATTAAATTATTAGGTTATGTTCTTAAATAATGTGGAATATTTAATTTCTCATATTCTGTTTCAATACTCCTGTATTGATAAATTGCTTTAATGTTTGTCACCATGATTTTTGCGAACTCTTTTATAGGTTCTGATGATTTTTTTATCTT
>JAJRQR010000167.1 GCA_024280145.1 Bacteroidota bacterium | reverse complement strand
TTATTAGTTGCATTCCTTTCCGAAAAAATTAGTACTTTTGCAGTCGTTTTATCACAAACAAACACCAATCCTATTACCTATTTTTAAAATATGGCAAAAAAAACCGAAATCACTGTAGAAGAGAAATTAAGAGCGTTATTTGATTTACAACTAATCGATTCTCGAATAGACAAAATCCGTGACATCCGCGGAGAATTACCTTTAGAGGTTCAAGATCTTGAAGACGAATTAGCAGGTATGAATACACGTCTTGAAAAATTAAATGAAGGAATTGAAGTTGTTGAGAATAGTATTTCAGACAAGAAAAATCAGATTGAAGAATCTAAAGTTCTTATAAAAAAATACACGAAACAACAAGACAATGTTCGTAATAATCGTGAGTACGATTCTTTAAGCAAAGAAATGGAATTCCAAGAATTAGAAATGGAATTGAATGAAAAGCATATTAAAGAATTTAAAGTTCAGATAGAGCAAAAGAAAATAATTCTTGAAGAAACTAAAGATCGTTTAACTCAGCGTGAAGATCATTTAGCTCACAAGCAAGGTGAATTAGATGAAATTTTAGCAGAAACTGAAAAGGAAGAACAAGCATTATTAAAAAAATCTGGAGATTTCGAAAAGAAAATCGAAGAGCGTTTAATTAAAGCTTATAAAAGAATTAGAACCAATGTAAAAAACGGATTAGCAGTTGTTGCTATTGACCGTGGAGCATCTGGAGGATCTTTCTTTACCATTCCACCACAAATTCAAATGGAAATTGCTGGTCGTAAAAAAATTATTACTGATGAGCATAGTGGTCGTATTCTAGTAGACTTAGACTTAGCTACCGAAGAACAAGAAAAAATGGAGAAAATGTTTAAAAAACTATAATCCATTAAAATATACAGATTAGGAAAGCCTTCATATTTTGAAGGCTTTTTTTATTTGCAAAAAGAAAGGTACTTTTGAATACTACGACAGAAACAAAAATCATAAAAAATGGAAAATAAAAAATTATACCTAATCCTAATTATTGTATTTGCAGTTGCTTTTGGAGGAACTTATTTCTTATTAAAAAAAGAAAAACCAAAAATTGCTAAAAATGAAGTATCAATAAATTCCCCGATACAAGTTGAAACTCAAAACGGACTTAAAAAAGCCTATTTTGCAAGTGGCTGTGTTTGGTGTGTAGAAGCTATTTACGAAAGCGTAAAAGGTGTAAAAGAATCTGTTTCAGGCTATAGCGGCGGTCATACCAAAAGCCCAACCTATGAAGATAGTAATACTGGTAGAACCGGTCATGCGGAAGCTGTAGAAATAATTTATAACCCCGAAATTGTCAGCTTTAAACAATTGGTAGATGTGTATTTTGGCTCGCAAAATGTTACTCAAGTAAATGGACAAGGAAATGATAGAGGTTCGCAATATCGTTCAATTATTTTTTATCAAAGTGAAGAGGAAAAGAAAATAATTGAAACTAAAGTTGAACAATTAAACAAACAACTAAAAGGTAAAAAAGTTGCTGCTGAAGTAATGCCTTTTCAAAAATTTTGGATAGCGGAAGAATACCATCAAAACTATGAAAAATTGCACCCTAATAATTCTTACATTCAAAATGTATCAATTCCAAGGTTAAAAAGATTTCAGAAAAACTTTCCTTATTTATTAAAAGAAGAAGCAAAACATTAATTTCTTTTAGCGCAAAAATATCAAAATGAAAAAAATATTATTTTCAATATTGTTAATCAGTACTTTTATTGCTTGTAACAATAAAAAAAATCTGAAGAAACCAAGAACTCAACTCCAATTGAAATAAAAACAGAACTTACAACTGCTGAAAAAATCGCTAATAAATTAGGTTATCAAAACTGGAATGATGTTTCAGAAATCAACTATACTTTTAATGTAAAACGTGGCGAGATGAATATGGCACGTTCTTGGGTTTGGAATCCTAAAACTGGCGATGTAAAAATGACTTCTGCAAAAGACACTATTCAATATAATAGAAAGTCTATAGACAGTCTTTCTCAAAATGCAGATAAAGCATTTATAAACGATAAATTTTGGTTGTTAGCTCCGTTTAATTTAGTTTCAGACAATGGTGTTACTTTTACGGAGAAGCAAGGAGTTTCTGCTCCAATTTCTGGTAAAAAACTAAACAAACTTACAGCTCTTTACAGCAATGATGGTGGTTATACTCCTGGTGATGCTTATGACTTTTATTATAATTCAGATTATGAAATAAAAGAATGGAGTTTTAGAAAAAGCAATCAAGAAAAGCCAAATCTTTCTACTACTTGGGAAGGTTATGAAACTTTAAACAACATCACCTTATCCAAAACAAGAAATGATAGTACAGGTCTATTTAGTATCTACTTTACAGATGTTTCGGTAAAAAACTAAGTTACTTTTTTGTTGCTTTCACTTCAAAAACCAAAGGATATTTTTTAGTTTCAAACTCAAACATTCCGTTTTTATTCTTTATTAAATCTGGGAAAATATCATAGGGAGTTGCATCGTATTCATTCAAACAATCGATCGTCAAACCAGCATTTGCAAGTGAAGTTATCACTTCTCCCAAACTATGATTCCAAGTAAAATCTTTGCTTACCATTGCTGAGTTCTCATCGGCATAAGTACCATCATATTCTTCGTAAATCGCTTCTTTTTGCTGATATCCATATTTTAAAACTGGTGGACTTACCGTATAATCAAACATCCACGGAATGGGGTGAAAATCAGCAATATAAAAAACGCCTCCTTGTTTTAATCTTTCAGAAATCATTTGTGCCCAAGGCTTTAAATCTGGCAACCAGCAGATGGCTCCAAAACTGGTAAAAACAATGTCAAATTTTTCTTTAATATAATCCGAAGTATCCAAAACATTGCAACAAATAAAGGATGCATCTAGACCAAGTTCTGTGTTCAACTCCTTTGCTAAACGGATTCCTTCTTCAGAAAGATCAACACCCGTACAGGTTGCTCCCAATCTCGTCCAGCTCAAAGTATCTTGACCAAAATGACACTGTAAATGCAACAACGACTTACCAGAAACATCGCCTAAGGCTTCTAATTCATAACTATGAAGCGAATTTTTTCCTTTTTTAAATCCCTCTAAATTGTAGAATTCACTTTCAGAATGTATGGCAACTTTCTTATTCCAAGTCTCTCGGTTGGTTTCAAATTCTTTGTTGTAATTCATTTATTCTCTTATTAAATCAATATTAAATATTGCAAATTATACACTTAAAAAAACCAATAATTCAATGATTGAAAATATTATTTAAAGATACCCTTATAAAAACAGGATTAGTTCCTATTTTTGTTAGAGTTCAAAACTAATACTATTTATGTTTGAAAACAATCTAGTCTACGCACAACAACAAGATCAGCAAGATTCTTTACGAAAATATCGTTCAAAATTCTTGATTCCAACAAATGATAAAAATGAGGAATTGGTTTATCTCTGCGGAAATTCATTAGGATTGCAACCTAAAAAAACTTCAGAATATTTACAACAAGAATTAAACGATTGGGCAAAATTTGGAGTGGAAGGACATACCGATGCGAAAAATCCTTGGCTACCGTACCACGAATTTCTAACCAATTCTATGGCGAAAATCGTTGGCGCAAAATCGAGTGAAGTGGTGATTATGAACAGCCTTACCGCCAATCTTCATTTTATGATGGTTTCATTTTTTCAACCAACAAAAACGAAATTTAAAATCGTAATCGAAAGCGATGCATTTCCTTCAGATAAATATGCGGTGGAAAGTCAGTTAAAATTTCACGGTATCGATCCAAAAGAGGGTTTAATTTTATGGAAACCTCGGGAAGGCGAAGAATTATGTCATTTTGAAGATTTAGAAAATATAATGAAAGAACAAGGAAACGAAATTGCCTTATTAATGATTGGAACCACCAATTACTATACAGGACAATCATTTCCGATAAAAAAGATTACTGAACTAGGTCATCAATACCACTGTAAAGTCGGTTTTGATTTAGCACATGGCGTTGGAAATATTCAGCCCAATTTACACGATAACGGTCCCGATTTTGCTGTTTGGTGTACCTATAAATATTTAAATAGTGGCCCCGGAAGTTTGGGTGGATGCTTTGTACACGAACGTCACGCAAACAATTCAGACTTAAACAGATTTACAGGTTGGTGGGGGCATAATAAAGAAACCCGATTTAATATGCGCCACGAATTTGATGCTCTTTCGGGGGCAGAAGGATGGCAATTAAGTAATCCTGTAATTTTATCGATGGCTGCAATTAGAGCTTCATTAGCTGTTTTTGAAGAAGCAGGTTTTGAAAATATCAGAGCTAAATCTAAAAAATTAACGAGCTATTTAGAATATTTAATTAATGAATTAAATGACGGTCGAATTAACATTATAACACCTTCAAATCCGTTGGAAAGAGGTTGTCAATTATCCATTCAAGTAAAAAGTGCCGATAAAAAAGTACACGCAAAATTAACTGAAGCTGGAGTAATAAGTGATTGGCGAGAACCCGATGTAATTCGAGTTGCTCCTGCCCCACTTTATAATAGTTTTGAGGATATATTTGAATTTGTAAAAAGGCTGAAGATAGTTTTGGGTTAATATTTGTCTCCTCGAGCGCAGTCGAGAGGTTATTATTGAAAGGTTAAGGTCTCGACTGCGCTCGAGGAGACAAGAGAAAATAAAAATGAGCAAAAAAGAAAACATATTAATCATAGGAGCAGGACTCTGCGGAAGTCTATTAGCATTGCGACTAGGACAAAGAGGCTATCAAGTAAAATTAGTTGAAAAACGTCCCGATTTACGAAAAGTAGAACAAGATGCAGGTCGATCAATCAACTTGGCATTTTCAGATCGTGGAATGAAAGCGATGCGAATGGTCGGACTCCAAGACCAAGTAAAAAAACTTTGTTTACCAATGTTGGGTCGCATGATTCACGATAAACAAGGGAATAAATTTATGAGTTTATACAGTGGTCGTGAGGACAAATACATCAATTCCATTTCTCGTCCAGGACTTAATATGATTCTGTTAGATGCTGCTGAAGCATTACCGAATGTAACTATGCTTTTTAATCAAAGTTGTCAATCGGTTGACTTAGAAAATACCACTGCTGTTTTTAAAGATTATAACACAAAAGAAGAAACAACTCATTCTGCAGATCTCATTTTCGGAACCGATGGTGCAGGATCTGTAATGCGAAATAATATGTTTGCCAATAAGCAACTTCGCTTGAGTTTTTCTATGGATTGGCTGAGTCATAGTTATAAAGAATTAACAATTCCTGCTTTAAAAGATGGTGGATATAGAACCGATAATAATGCACTTCATATTTGGCCAAGAGGCGAAAACATGTTGATTTCATTACCCAATCTTGACGGAAGTTTTACAGTTACTTTATTCTTAGCTCACGAAACTGGAGCAGATAATTTTGAAAAATTAAATACCCCCGAAAAGGTAACTGAGTATTTCGAAAGAGAATTTCCAGATGCCGTTTCCTTAATGCCTAATTTAACCGAAGAGTTTTTCGAAAATCCAACTGGACATCTAGGAACCGTAAAATGTTATCCTTGGAATGCCTACGGAAACACACTTATTATGGGCGATGCTGCTCACGCGATTGTCCCTTTTTACGGACAAGGAATGATTGCTTCATTTGAAGATGTGGTAGTATTGGATAAATATATTGAAAAGTATCAAGACGACTGGAAAACCATCTTTTCAGAATACCAAAAAGAACGTAAAAAAGATACCGATGCCATTGCCGATTTAGCAATAGATAACTTTTATGAAATGAAAGAGCATACTGCAAATCCGTTATTTCAAGAAAAAAGAAAATTAGAAATCGCTTTTGAAGATAATTATCCCGAAAAGTATAATTCTAAATATTCATTAGTTACCTTTAATGCAGATATTCCTTATTCCGAAGCGATGGAAAGAGGAAGAGCGCAAGACAAAGCAATTCTGAATTTATTAGATGACGGAAAATTAACGGAAGCAATGAGCTTGGAAGAAAAGCTAACGTTGGTACTAAAAGAAACTAAAGAAATTTTACACGATGATGATATAGCTAAAAATTTATAATTTATGAAACAGCTAATAATTACACTTGCCTTTTTTACATTTTTTATTTCAAAAAACGCATTTGCACAAACAAAAACAATTGATTTTCCTTCGGAAGACGGAGTAACTATAACAGCAGATTTATATATAATTGAAGATGCGAAAGCTCCTTTTATTATCTTGTTTCATCAAGCTGGTTATAGCCGAGGTGAGTATTTAGAAATTGCTCCAAAATTAAACAAACTTGGTTTTAACTGTATGGCAATTGACCAACGCTCTGGAAAGGAGGTCAACGGAATTGTAAACGAAACCCATAAAAACGCTATTTCATTAAACAAAAAAATAAAATACCCTGATGCCATTCCAGATGTGGAAGCAGCATTTAATTATGTAAAAAATGACTTGAAAGCTTCAAAAATAATAATTTGGGGAAGCTCCTATTCAGCAGCATTGGTTTTGTATTTAGGAAGTCAATATCCAAATGAAGTCGCTGGAATTTTATCATTTTCACCAGGAGAATATTTCAAAATTGATGGAAATGAAATCAAATCTTATACTTCAAAAATAACTTGCCCTGTTTTTATTACTTCCGCTAAAAATGAACACGATAGTTGGAAGGAAATGTATACTGCAATTCCTTCAGAAAAAAGCTATTTTCTACCAAAAACAAAAGGAAAACACGGCTCAAAAGCATTATGGGATGACAGTGAAGAACACAAAGATTATTGGAAAGCGGTTATTGAGTTTTTGAATAAAATTTAAAAAGATATTTAGCTTAGCTAAATATTAAAGTATAATTTAATAAGATCCCTGCCTTCGCAGGGAATAAGTATGAAAAGTAGATTAGTAGAAGGAAAAGCAACCCCGAGAGGAGCTTATCCACACGTAAAAAGAGTTGGAGATTTTATTTTTGTTTCGGGAACGAGTTCTCGACTCCCAGATAATACCTTTGCCGGTGTTCATCAGGTTGATGAAATGGGGACGGTGCGTTTAGACATTAGAGAGCAAACTAAAGCCGTTCTCGAAAACATTAAAGATTTCCTAGCAACCGAAGGAGCTACACTTGATGACGTAGTAGATGTTACTTCATTTTTAGTAAATATGAATGATTTTGCCGACTATAATGAAGTGTATGCACAATATTTCAGTAAGGAAACAGGACCTGCAAGAACTACGGTGGCCGTTCATCAATTACCGCATCCAAATTTAGTAGTGGAGATAAAGGTGATGGCGTATAAAAAGGTTTAGGCTTTAGACAAAATGAAATTTTTACTTTAGATCAAAACATGAAAAAAATATTAAATTTTATTAACGGAGCATATTGCGAACCTTTTTCACAAGATTGGTTGGACAATTACAATCCTTCCAAAGGAGAAGTATATTCAAAAATTGCTTATTCTTCTTCTGAAGATGTAGAGAAAGCATACCAAGCTGCCAAAGATGCATTCCCTTCTTGGTCTAATACTACTATTGAAGAACGGAGTATGATACTTTTAAAAATCGCCTCTTTAATTGAAGAAAATTTAGATGCTTTAGCTGAAGCAGAAACATTAGATAACGGAAAGCCATTGAGTTTAGCAAAAGCGGTAGATATTCCAAGAGCTTCGAGTAACTTTCGGTTTTTTGGACACGCAATCACACAATTTGCAAGTGAAGCCCACGAAAGTGTTGGACTTAATACGATGAATTTCACCATACGCCAACCTATAGGTGTGGTTGGTTGTATTTCGCCTTGGAACCTTCCTTTATATTTATTTACTTGGAAGATTGCTCCTGCCCTAGCCGCAGGAAATACAGTGGTTGCAAAACCTAGTGAAGTTACTCCAATGACCGCCTATTTATTAGGTGAAATTTGTAACCAAGCAGGGTTGCCAAAAGGAGTTTTAAATATTGTTCACGGAACGGGTCCTTCGGCAGGACAAGCGATTGTTTCACATCCAGATATTAAAGCGATATCGTTTACAGGTGGCACAAAAACTGGAGAACATATTGCCAGAACTGCTGCTCCCATGTTTAAAAAATTATCTTTGGAATTGGGCGGAAAAAACCCCAACCTCATCTTTGCTGATTGTAATTATGAAAAAATGTTATCGGTAACCGTTCGTTCTTCCTTTGCAAATCAAGGTCAGATTTGCCTTTGTGGAAGTCGGATTTTTGTGGAAAAATCTATTTACGAAAAATTTAAAACTGATTTCGTTGCTAAAGTAAAAGAATTAAAAGTTGGAAACCCATTTGAAGCCGATACCAATATTGGAGCTTTGGTTTCAAAACCACATTTAGAAAAAGTAAAATCGTATATCGATTTGGCAAAAGAAGAAGGCGGAAAAATATTATTCGGCGGAAATCAAGTAACCGTTGAAGGATCTGAAAATGGTTATTATTTGGAACCCACTATTATTGAAATATTAGATTACCAATGTCGTGTCAATCAGGAAGAAATTTTTGGACCCGTGGTTACGATTATGCCATTTGAAACAGAAGAAGAAGTTTTAAAAATGGCAAACTCTGTAAAATATGGGCTTTCAGCAACCTTATGGACTTCTAATTTAGACCGAACGATGCGAGTTTCAAAACAATTAGAAGCAGGAATCGTTTGGGTAAATACTTGGTTAAACCGTGATTTACGAACTCCGTTTGGGGGAATAAAAAGTAGCGGAGTAGGTCGTGAAGGTGGCTTTGAAGCTTTGAAGTTTTTTACCGAAGCTAAGAATGTATGTATAAAATATGACTAATGTCTCCTCGAGCGCAGTCGAGAGGTTTTTATAGGTCTCAACTGCGCTCGACCAGGCACAATAAACTAATCAATAAAATACTATGAACTTAAATTTTAAAAATAAAAACGCTTTGATCTGTGGAAGTACTGCAGGAATAGGAAAAGCATCAGCAATGGAGTTGGCTCCTTTGGGAGCAACAATTACTTTGGTAGCGAGAAATGAAGAAAAACTGAAAGCAGTTCTTTCAGAATTACCTTCAGAAAACGGACAAGAACATAACTATTTAGTGGCCGATTTTAGCAATCCAGATTCTTTAAAAGAAACCTTGAGTAATGGCATTTCTAAAATCTATCATATACTGCTTAACAATACAGGAGGTCCAAAAGGAGGTCCAATTTTTAATGCAGCTTTAACCGAGTTTACCGCCGCTTTTTCTCAGCATTTATTATGTAATCAAGTGTTGGTTCAAGCGGTAGTCCCTGGAATGAAAGAAGAAAATTACGGAAGAATTATCAATATTATTTCCACTTAAGTAAAACAACCAATTGAAGGGTTGGGCGTGAGTAATACCATGCGTGGTGCGGTTGCTAATTGGAGTAAAACTTTGGCTACCGAATTAGGCCCTTTCGGAATTACAGTAAACAATGTACTTCCGGGTGCAACAGCTACCGAACGATTGGATCAGATTATGGTGAATATTGGAAATAAAATTGGTAAATCTCCTAAAGAAGCCAGCGAAATAATGAGAAGTATCGTTCCAGCAAGACGTTTTGCTCAACCAGAAGAAATTGCTTATGCTGTTACTTTTTTAGCTAGTGAAGCTGCTGGATATATCAACGGAATCAACCTTCCTGTTGATGGAGGCAGAACTAAAAGCTTATAAAACTAAGACCTAACAGGTTTTGGAAACCTGTTAGGTTTGCTAAGTAATACTATTATACATTTGTAAAAATCCTTTTTATGTCTCAAAAAAGAAAACTAAGAATCAACGGTCATTCCCATTTACTTCCCTACCCAGAGGAAATTCCTCAGTTTATGAAAGATAAAGGGATTTTTTGGGTGGATAAAGATCGTAACTTTATGCTTCAGAAAAATTGGAAACGACCTGTTACTGATTCCAGTTTCTTTTTAGATGAAAAATTAGAGTGGATGGAAAAATTTAAAATAGACCATGCGGTTGTTTTAAATCTTTCTCAATTATATGGAAATGGTTTGCGTTTGGAAGAAATGAAACAAGCCTTGCGTTTTCAAAATGATTTTAATGCTAAAGTTCAAAATGACAATCCTTCAAAATTTACTTGTGGCTTTGTGGTTCATCCTGGTTATGGACGTGGTGCATTATGGGAAATTGAGCGTTGTGTGGAAGAATTAGATATGCGATTACTTTGTCTTCCTACTCATTATATGGACACTATTGGAACTTGGCGTTGTATTTTTGATGAAGAGAATATCCCAATTTTCGAAATGGCAAACAAATACAATCTTGCCCTTGAAATTCATCCTTATGATGGTGAAAAATTCATCAAATTAGAAAATACTGCCTGGCGTTTTCATTTAATTTGGATGTTAGCGCAATGTGCCGATGCTTATCACTTTTTTACTTTGAATGGTTATGCAGATAAATTTCCAAATATGCGAACTTGTTTTGCTCACGGTGGGCAATTAGCACAAATGAATCTCGGAAGACGTATTCAAGGGTTTGATGGTCGTCCCGATTTATTTGAAGGAAAAACTCATCCAAGAAAATCCGTTGGACATAAAAATATCTTTTTCGACACCTTGGTTCACGATACGGGCTCTTTAGGTTTGATTGTTAAAAACCAAACTTCAAAACAAATCGTAATGGGCTTAGACGATCCTTATCCTTTAGGTGAAATGGAAAGTGAGAATCAATCTTCTTATCCTGGAAAAATATTGGATTTAGCAATGGAACAAAAAATATTAACTTCAGAAGAATGTGATAACATTTGGGATGATAATGTGCTGCAATGGTTGTTTGGTGATGATAAAAAAGGAAAACAAGAATTGATTCAGAAAATAATCGGTTAGTTGTATGACTGAAGTAACCCAATTTTCACTCCTATCACATATATTTATTTCCTTTATTGGTGGGGTTTTACTTTTGGCGCTTTGGTTCTATATTAGAAAACAATGTAAACAAATACTCGAAGAGGATAGCTCACAAAAAAGAGTTGACAAAGGATTACTTTACCTTAGTTTAGCCATGTTTGTTTGGGTAATTTCTGGATGTTGGGGCTATGCGAGTCATCAATTTTCATTTTCGGAAAGCACTCTTGATCAAGTGGGCGTAAACTTACTTTCCATTATTACTAACCTGTTTTTGTTATTAGCCCTGTTTTACTTTTATTATGCGCCCAAGTTCATTTATAACAACAAACGAAACGTTTCAATTATACTCGTTTTAATTGTAATTACTTCTATTGCGACTTTTGGAATATCCTATTCATTAGGTGCAACCACCATTTCTGAAGGAATCAAAATCACTGGAATTCCCGATTTAATTTTATCTGGATTCTTATGTTATCTATTAGGAGTTTCATTTTACAGAACTTTTGCTCATAGAGGTTTATCCATTATTGCCATTATTTCAACATTTGTAATCCTACTGATGTTTGTTTCTCAACTTTCAGGAGTTTTTGTGAATTTTGGAAATGATTTCTCCAACAATCTTATTAAAATTATTGCTAAAACATCGTTGATTTCAATCTTTTTAGTGTTGGCAACTACTTGGGCAATTCGGTTGGCAAGTATGCCAAAACCAAATGAAATCACTATAAAATTCATAGATTGGAGCATTGTAAAAATTAGCATTCCGAGTAAAAATGTTTTTGATAAAACGATTGATTTTGGTTCAAAAACAACTCAATTTAAAAATTTATTAAAGTTTGCCATCAGAAGAAAATATTCTGAAGGTGACACGCAAAGTATCAATGTAAGTTTGGGTGGTGAGATTAAAAACCAAACCTATCTTTCTAGAATTATTGATAATATCAATGCCATTTTACAATTAGAAAAAGCCCAACAATTAGAAAGAAGAGACCTTTTAACTTTTATAGGAGAAGGAAAATATCGATTACGTATGATTCCTACTAACATTGAGATTGATCCAACTTTGCTAAATGAATTCATAGAAAACTCTGAAAACAAGGCCTATAAAACATTTTGTGACTAACATTTTCTTCAGTTACAAATTATTACAATCAGTTATTTTTTAGTATAATTTACTACAAGGGTTTATTTTTTTGAATTGCTCAAATACATTGCGCTCTCATTCAAATCAATTAAAAAATGAACTCCAATCAAGATTTAGTTTTCGGGCATCCAAAAGGATTATTTTATTTATTTTTTGCAGAACTATGGGAACGGTTTTCCTTTTACGGGATGCGTGCACTTTTGGTTCTCTATATGACAAAACATCTACTTTATGATGATGATATGTCTTTCGGAATCTTTGCCGCCTATATGTCTTTAGTTTATGTAACTCCAATGATTGGCGGAATTTTAGCTGACAAAATCTTAGGCTTCAGAAAAGCAATCCTATTAGGTGGTATTTTAATGGCATTAGGACATTTTTTTTTAACCATTGAAACACCACTTTTCTTTTATGGGTCTTTGGGTTTAATTATTGTTGGAAATGGTTTTTTTAAACCCAACATCTCCTCATTTGTTGTAGATTTATATCACAAAGATGATTCGAGAAGAGATGCAGGATTTACTATTTTCTATATGGGAATCAATATCGGTGCGGCAATTGCTCCGTTGCTTTGCGCTTGGTTTGCTGAAACCTACGGATGGCATTATGGATTTGTTCTCGCTGGAATCGGAATGGTTTTAGGGCTCTTTATTTTTAAAAGAGGGATAAATAATGATGTTTTTCAAGAGAAAGGATTAATCACCAATGCTGAATTATACTCAAAAAAAACAGCAGGAATCAGCAATGGAAAATTAGTAACAATAGGTGCTTTTTTATCGGTTCCAATATTCGCTTTAATTATAAAATACAATCAATTTGAACATTATTTAGTTTGGGTAGTTTCTGCATTCTTGGTTGGATATATTGCTTTAATATTAAGTAAAGTTTCTTCAATAGAAAAGAAAAGGCTAATTGTGGTGGTTTACTTCACTTCACTTTACACTTTATTTTCTGCCATTTTTGAACAAGCAGGAAGTTCCTTAACATTATTTGCAGACAGAAATGTAAATCTTGTTGGTATGGATGCTGCTGGAACAAATAGCATCAATGCAGGATTTATTTTTATACTTGCCATTCCCTTTTCGTTGTTATGGACTTATTTAAGTAAAAAGAATGCCAATCCTAATTCAGCTATAAAATTTGGAATTGGGTTGTTACTTTTAGGATTGGGCTTTGTGGTATTTGCTTATTCGGCAAATTCAGCCGATTCTTTAGCAAAAACACCAATGTTATATTTAGTATTGGGATATTTTATTTTAACCGTAGGAGAGTTGTTTTTATCTCCAATTGGCTTGTCAAAAATGACGGAATTATCACCATTAAAATATATATCTTTTATTATGGGAGTCTGGTTTTCTGCTAATTTTTATGGTCATTTTTTCGCAGGTAAAATTGCAAAACTCACTACCGTTTCAAAAGGAGAAACTAGTGTTTTTTCAGAAGGAATATTTTTAACTATTACAGAAACAGTTTCGGGCTTAAACCCCACTTTAATTGAAGGTAAATCGGATGCATTTCAGCAACTATATTCCTATGTTTCTGTCTATGCTTCTTTTGGAACAATTACTATAATTGTTGGTATCTTTGCTATTGTAATTTCTCCGATCATTAAAAAATTAATGGTTGGGATTCAATAAGAAAAGATGCACTTTATTCCAGATGAATTAGACGATTATGTAGTGGCTCATTCACAAAAAGAACCTGAACTTTTAGAACAGTTAAGCAGAGAAACTTGGCAAAAAGTATTAGCACCAAGAATGTTAAGTGGGCATTTTCAAGGAAGGGTTTTGAGTATGATTTCAAAATTAATTAATCCAAAAAACATTCTTGAAATAGGTACTTATACGGGCTATTCGGCTTTGTGTTTGGCGGAAGGAATGCAAAAAACAGGACAACTTCATACCATAGACACCAATGAAGAATTGTACGATTTACAACGAAAATATTTTAACAAATCAGATTATGGAAAACAAATAGTTCAGCATATTGGGAAGGCTTCAGAGGTAATTCCTACTTTAGATTTTACTTTCGATTTGGTTTTTATTGATGCCGACAAACAAAACTACCCTAAATACTTAGAGCTGATACTTCCGAAGTTAAAAAACGGATCGGTAATTTTAAGTGATAATGTGTTGTGGAGCGGAAAAGTATTAAAACCCATTACAAAAGATGATCAAGACACCAAAGCAATTGTTTTATATAATAAATTGATAAATGAACATCCTAAATTAGAAACGGTGTTACTCCCTGTAAGAGACGGCTTAACAATTTCGAGAGTAAGATAAAATTAAAATCTTCTTTTTATTGGTCCTGTAACTTTATCAACATCTTCCTTAATTTTACCCGCTTCTGTTGAAATATTTTTTGTTACCTCTTTAAACTTTCCTGAAATATCATCTGTAAAGTCTGTGATATTATTCTTATGAACATTTAAGTCAATCCCTTCTTTTTGAGCGCTTTTAGTTATTTCACTTTTAATATCGTTGGTAGCATCTTTAATTTGACGCATTCCTTTACCTAGTCCTCTGGCTATTTCAGGAACTTTATCTGCTCCAAATACCATAACCACAATAAAGATAATAAAAAATATCTCTGCGCCGCTAATAAATAATGGAATAGTTATTGAAATCATATTGCAAATATACTAATTTTGAATTTCTACAATCCCTGAAAATGATTTCAATTAAAGAGGAAATTTAAATTTATTATATTTGTTACTAATCATTAATTAAAAATATTATGAAAATTAAATTTATCTTACCATTATTTGCTATTGCAGTTATGTTTGCATTAGTTTCGTTTACAAACTTCTCAGAACCGCAATACAATGATATTGAAGATGTTGTAGCTATCGACATTCCTGATAATATTCAAGCAATTATTAGCAATAAATGTATGGGCTGTCATAGTGATGAAGCTAAAGGAGGAAAAAGTAAAATGAAACTTAATTTCGACAACATTTCTAATGGTGAATATTCTAGAGGAAAAGTTATCAGTAAGTTAGACAAAATGGTTAAAATGTTAGGTAAAGATAAAATGCCTCCGGAAAAATTTTTAGCAAAATATCCAGAAAAAAAACTAACTTCTGAAGAATCTGAACTAATTACCAATTGGGCTTCAGAACAAAGTTCATTGATGAAAGGAGAATAATTTAATTTAAATCGTTAGTGTTATGAAAAAAAATATTTTTTTAATTTTTGTTGCAATAGTAGTATTAATTCAATTTTATCCAATGGATAAACCAGCTGTTTCTAAAGATAATCCTAACGATTTAATAACAACTTCAAATGTTCCTGAAAACATTTCTACAATGCTTAAAAATGCTTGTTACGACTGTCATTCTAACGAATCTACATTTCCCTGGTATTCAAATGTTGCTCCTGTAAAATGGATGCTTTATGGCCATATTTCTGAAGCGCGTGAAGAGTTAAATTTTTCTAATTGGAACTCTTTAGAAACCGACGACAAAGCAGATTTATTAGATGATATTTCTACATTGGTATTAGAAGGTGAAATGCCTATTAAAGGATATACCATTTTGCATTCTGAAGCAAATTTATCTAAGACAGATCGGGAAGCTATTTCTACTTGGGCAGATGAAATGTTGGAATCATTGTATGATTAGTTTTAATTCTTTGTTAAAAACACCTCTCCAATTATTTATTTTTATATTTCCTTTTATTTGTTTCACTCAAAATAATAAAAAATCTTTTGAAGGAATCATTACCTATAAAATTGAGGTATCCATTTTGAAAAGCACAGAATATGATGAGTACTATAAACAAAAATACGGGGATACTCTCGTTACATATATTTCAAAAAAAGGTGACTACAAGAGAGTTTACAAAAACTCTGGAGAAATGGGGTTCGATTTTGTAATTTATTCTAAGAATACAAACGAATTATACGCAAAATGGAAAAATATTGACACCGTTTACCACTATAATGCCTCACAAAATAATTTAACAAACCTTTCTATAAAGAATGCTGATACTACAACTATTATTGGTTACCAATGTCAATCTATTATTATGATTGGAATCGATACAATAGGAAATCAACAAGTAAAAACAAAATATTACTATTCTTACGAACCTTATCTCGATCCAAGTTTATATGAAAATTATAATGCTTTTTATTATAATAAAATTGTAGAGGTAATTAAATCTCAATATCTAAAAATGATAATGGATCTAGAAGATATTTTAGTGACATTTGAGGTAATTGAAATTAAGCCTACAGAATTAAAAAATGATGTATTCTTTATTCCTAAGAAAATTCCAAAGAAAAAATTTAAAATATAAATCAAAAGAAAAACCCCATTTTTAATTAAATCGGAGTTTTTCTTTTAATTCGAACTTTATTTCAGATCAATAATCAGCTCTATCAGGATCTTTTAATCTTTCACTTTATTTTTAAAAGAATCAAACTCTCCTATTTTTTTACGTTTAGGCCAGGTATTATTTGAAGTATCAATATCTGCTGTTTCTTCATCTGGATCTATTACAATCTTAGTAATTTCTTTATCAGATGCAATTACTTTTCCGACAGAACCATTGCTTGTTTTCCAAATTTGAACTGGATACATAATTCTTTCCGTAGTACCATCACTATAAGTATATTCAGCGATTATTGGCATTGGCATTCCTCCAGTCATTTCAAAAGTTACTTCATAAATATAATTAGGCTTTTTAAGTTTGGCTCTTTCTTCTGGAGTAAAATTATCCATTATATATTCTTGTAATGTTGTTACATCATCAAGAGTAGCTGTGCGCATACTTTCTTCAAAATCTTCGCTATCTTCTGAGACCAAATAAACCAATGGAGGTAAATCGCTTTCCGACATTCCACGAGCTGCCATCATTTCTTTAATCTCTTTATTCATTTTTGAAGTTACATAGAATTTTTTAACATCTTTAACTCCTATATCTACCACATTGGTAGTGTAAAACCATCCTCTCCAAAACCAATCTAAATCCATTGCAGAAGCATCTTCCATAGTTCTGAAAAAATCTTCAGGTGATGGGTGTTTAAACATCCAACGATTTGCATACGTTTTAAAAGCATAATCAAATAATTCTCTTCCCATTACAGTTTCTCTTAACATGGTTAATCCTGCTGCTGGTTTAGAATATCCGTTAGATCCAAAGTTAAAAGTATTTAATCCTTTGGTCATTAAAGGTGCTATGGTACTTTGATCGCCTGACATATAACCGACAACACTTTTTGGAGTTCCTCTTCGTAAAGGATACGTTTTATTAGGGGCAATAGCTTCAGGATATTTTTCTCCAAAATCTATCTGAGCTACCATTTGCACAAAAGTGTTTATTCCTTCATCCATCCAAGTCCATTGACGTTCATCACTATTTACAATCATAGGAAAATAGTTATGTCCAACTTCGTGAATTATTACTCCAAACATTCCGTATTTAGTACGTTCGCTATAAGTTCCGTCTTCATCTGGTCTCCTGTAATTCCAACAAATCATAGGGTATTCCATCCCTTGGTTTTTTGCATGAACCGAAATCGCTTTCGGATAAGGATAATCAAATGTCATTCTAGAATATGAAATCAAAGTACTTGCCACCGCTCTAGTTGACCATTCTTCCCAAAGAGGATTTCCTTCTTTAGGATATAATGAAACTGCCATTACATCGTTTTCACCAACTTTCACTGCCATCATATCCCAAATAAATCTTCTGGATGTTGAAAATGCAAAATCACGAACAAAATTAGCTTTTAGTTTCCATGTTTTTGTATTGGTATCGAAGCTATTAGATTTTGCTTCAGCCTCTTCTTGTGTTACAATAATCACAGGTTTATCATAGGATTTTTTTGCTTCATTATAACGCTTCATCATATCTTTAGAAAATACTTCTTTTCTATTTTGAAGCTCTCCTGTACCATCTAAAATATGATCTGCAGGAACTGTAATGTTTACTTCATAATCACCAAAAACTAAAGCAAATTCATCTCTTCCCCAAAACTGGCTACTTTGCCATCCTTCTACATCGTTATATACTGCCATTCTTGGAAAAAACTGTGCAATTACATAAGCACGATTTCCGTCTTCAAATTCTTCATAACCACTACGCCCACGACCATTAACGTGATCGTTAATATTGTACCACCATTTAATTGAGAATACAAATTTTTCTCCTGGCTTTAGATTATTCGGCATTTCAACTCGCATCATCGTGCGATTGATCATATATTCTAAATTACTTCCGTTAGATCCTTTTACTTCTTCAATATTAAAACCACCATCAAAGCCTTCGCTCATATGCTCGTTTACAAAACTACTTGCCATATCTGCTGGTTGTGCACCACTAGATTTTATTAAAGGAGTTTTAGAGTCTTTTGCACGCATATTTTGGTCCAATTGTATCCATAAATATTCTAACACATCTGGAGAATTATTATGATAAGTTATGGTTTCGTGACCCGATAATTTTTTGTTTTTATCATCTAGGACAATATCCATTTTATAATCTGCTTGCTGTTGGTAATAATTTGGCCCCGGTGCTCCACTTGCCGATCTGTATTGATTTGGAGTAGAAAACTCCTCGTACATTTGCTTAAAAGCATTGTTATTATAATGTCCTGATTCGCGTTCTTGATCTTGAGTATCCTCCTCTTGAGAATAACCAATTCCTGTTGCTAAAAAAATAACAACAAGGGAAAGTAATTTTAGTAGTTTCATGTGTTTTTAATATTTAATAAATTGGTTGCATGCTTTTCGCTATTAATCATTCCTTTGAGTGATTACACGACTCATGTATTTGTGATTGAATTGATTTTAAAGGTTTAAAAATAGTTTATCTCAACGATATTAAGAATTGTTTAATTAAAGTTTAACACTCCTTTAGGGTTGTCCTTATCAAGAACCAAACTTTTTCTGCTTTCTGAAGTTTTTAAATGAATAATATTTTGTTGTTCTGGAAACATATCAAACAATATTTTATTTTCAATTTCTATTGAATTAAATTCCGAAATACCTTCCACTTCAAAATACATATTCACAATATCTATATCGTATTCTTTTCCTATATAATTGAGCTGAAGGGGTTTTCCGTTAACTGAAATCTTTAACTTTTGAAGCACATATTTTTTTAAGTATGCTTCATCAGATTCAGTTTCTTTTTTTGAATCTAAATGAATGGAAGGACTATATCTAGCTTGAAGAGCTTGTTCCACATCTTCAGTAAATATTTTTGTAATTACCTGAAGGGTTTGCTTTTCTTTTACATATTCAATTTTGGTAGTACTCACATAAAACTTATGGTTTATAGAAGCCGTTAATAATGGAAAAACCATTAATAGAGTTATTATTTTAAAAACTTGTATATTCATAATACAGGTATTCAAATTATTATTTTATTTTATTCTTTAGTAATTGCTAATCTTGAAACATAAACTTTCGATTTTTCTTCAAATATGTCCAAAACTCCTGCAAAATTCTGATTTTTAAAATCGGATTGCAAACTTGAAGTTTCAATACAAAAAAGCATAAAATCGTATAATCTATTTTGAGGAAGTTGATAAGCATCTTCAAAAAACGGGAAGCCATAATAGTCTATAATTTCAACTACTACTGCATTTTCTGAAGTCCATTTACGTTTTATCTTTAGTTTCTTATAATAGCCTGAAATATATTTATAAGCCGCTTCTATATTAATATTGGTTGGAAAAAAGGCTTCCACTGGATGGACGATACGTTCTTGAGGAACTCCCTTAAAACCTGGTATCCCTACATCGTCAAAATCAATATCTTTTTCGGTTTTTATGTTCTTAATATCGTAGGCTAAATTTCCGGTTAGTGTGTTTCCGACTAAAACTTCATCTAACTCATTTATTAATTCAGTTAAAGTAATTTCAATTATTTTGGAAGAAATATATTCTTCTGAAATTATTATTTCTTGCAATTCAAATTTTATAGAAGAAATTAATAAGGTGTCTTGAAATCGTACTCGTATTTCAAACTCACCAAACTGATTAGTTACGGTATTGTATTTTGAGGTTTTATTAAGAATATGAATTCCTTCAACATCAAAATCATTAGTAATTTTTCCTTTTAGATTAACATATTGTGCTGTTGAAATTGTTGTTGAGAAAAAACAAATAAAAGCAATCCAAAGATTATTTTTCATTGATTTGCTTTAAAAAAGCCCCACTTTGTTCGCTTAAAAATTCAATAAGAAGCAACTCATTTTCAGGTCGAAGTAATTCTTTATCAATACCTTTATCTTCTACAAAATAGATAAACTCGTTTACTTTTTCTTCAGGAATATCAAAGTTTTCGGTAATATAGGCTACTCCAAATCGATGCTGAACTGCGTTGGTAACCATATCTACTTCCGAAATCACCTCCCGTTTACTTTGAGTTTTACTCTTACTTTTGCTTTTATTAATTGGAACAAAGGCACTCACCAATAAGCCTGCCAAGCCAATTAAATTACCTCCATATTGTTCTTGTCCGTTATGAAAGGCTTCTTCGGCTTTATTTCCTTTCACAGAAGTCTGTGCATCTGCCGAAAATTCATATTCAAATTCTAGCGTTTCATAAGACAAATCCCATTCATTATTCACACTCGAAATATTAATTCGTTTTACATCGGCTTCAATATTTCCTGACAAATCGTAGGGTCGTACTAAGACTTCATCCAATTGATTTACCACTTGATTTAACATTATGTGCATCGACTTTGCATTAATTATTCCTTCGTCAATAATAACTGTAAATCGTTGAAACTGCATTGCAGAAATAAAAACCCTATCATTTTCGGCAACCGAAATTTCAAATTCTCCTGTAGCAGAGGTGATGGTCCCTTTTTGGGAAGATTTGTTATAAATATTTATTCCTTCAACATCATCTCCTTTAGGTGCTGAAATTTTTCCTGAAATCTTTATTCGTTCAATCTCTTGTGAAAATGCAGTAACAGAAAAGGCGAAAAAAAATATAATTAGTAGTTGTTTAGTCATTTTCCAAAGTTAAAGAATCATTTCTTATAAATATCTTAAAGAATCTAATAGGGTTTGTTAAATTTACGTTTTTATTCTTACTATGAAAAATTTAATTATTGCGAGCACTTCAACCATTCACGGAGGCACTTATTTATCCTATTTACTTCCTGAAATTTCGAAACTATTCTCTGAAACCGAAGAAATACTATTTATTCCTTATGCAAGACCTAGCGGTATTTCACACGAGGAATATACAGAAATAGCTTCCAAAGCATTTTTAAAAATCGGAAAGAAAATTATAGGTATTCATACTTTTGAAAACCCTGTTGAAGCTATAAAAAATGCCAAAGGAGTTTTTGTTGGCGGCGGAAACACCTTTGTTTTGGTAAGCCAATTATACAAAAACCAAGTAATGCAACCCTTACGAGAAGCTATTTTCAGCGGACTTTCTTATTTAGGTACCAGTGCAGGAAGTAACATTTGCGGAGTTACTATGAATACCACGAATGATATGCCAATTGTTTATCCTCCAACTTTTAAAACTTTGGGAGTGGTGCCTTTTAATATTAATCCTCATTATCTAGATCCAGACCCAAACAGCAAACATATGGGAGAAACTAGAGAAACCCGAATTAAGGAATTTCATACACAAAGTACCATACCTGTAATAGGGATACGAGAAGGTAGGTGGTTACAAGTAAACGGTGAAGATATTATTTTAAAAGGAAATCATTCTGCTAGAATATTTGAGCAGGGGAAAGGTGCTTATGAAATGGAAAGTGGAAGTTTGTTGGAGTTTTAAACCTATTTTAGTAAAGTATGTTGTCTAGTCCCAAAATACATTTAAAAGTTAAAATAAAATTATATTCTA
>JAJRQR010000166.1 GCA_024280145.1 Bacteroidota bacterium | reverse complement strand
ATTAGCTGGGTCTAAAACTCCATCTTCAAAATCTATCGCGATTGGCGGTGCAAAGTTTACTATTGCTCCACAAATACCTTCATCGTTATCTGCTGTAAAATCTGCAGGACAGAAAATCTCTGGCGGTATACCTACTGAACGTTTAAAAGTGATACAGTAGCTGTTTAAAGAACCAGCGTGACCATCACCAATTGATGACACAATAATATACCAATCTCCGTTAATATTTTCTCCTGCAAAAGTAGAAGCAAAATCGCCTCCTTCAGGAGCATAATTAGCTAATAAAGGTACACCATCTGTAGTGATGTCATTTGGTGAAGCATCACTAAAAACAAGATTACCACCTGTTAATTGAATATTATTACCTACAGAAAGGTCTAAAACGGTACCTTCGGCAGATTGTAATTGAATAGTTAATTCGTTAGGAAATAAATGTTCTATATTTAAATCTACACTTGCAATAACATATTCTCCAAGAGCATTACCAATAATACCTGTATCTGCAGGTGATCCCGTATCTGAAACCACAGCAGGAGTACTCACTGCAATTGGTGGATCTAAAGGTAATGGTGTGTCTGATGAACAGAAAGTAAAAGCTGGTAATGGTACAATTCCAAATTCAAACTGCATAACTAACTCTCCACTTCCACCAATTCCTTCAATCTCTATATGTCCAATAGCTTCCGTCGTAATAGCGCCAAAAAAGTTATGAGAGCCAGCAGGATTTGTCATAGTGAATGAGTCTATCAAAACATTACTTTTGTCATATATTCTAATTTCAGTATCATCAAAATCAAAATTAAAAAGAGTAAATCCAACAGCCATAACATCGTCAATACCAGTAAAATTAATATTGGTTGTGTCTGAGAATGAATTAGAACCAACAGCATCAAAAGCAACTCCAAACTGTCCAGCTTCTAATAATACCATTACATTACCCCCAGGCCCAACAGCTGTGGCATCAAAACCATCAACGATTTCTCCTGCAGGAAAACAACCATTCGCACCAGAATTCACTACGGAACCGCATGTAGTAATACCTGCAGGACCTCCATCCCAATCTTCTAGTACTAATGGATCACCACTCCAGTCACCTACAAACGTAGGTCTATCTGTATAAAAAGTAGAAGCCATTGTACTATAAGTAGAACTACTAGCTGTTCTAACAGAATTAGTAGTTTGATTGTTAAAATTTTGATTAATCTCGTAGGTTCCTGATTCAAATGCTTCCGAAAAGGAAGTGTAATTTGTCTGCCCATATACAAGAGGTATGGTCAACAAAGTAAATAAAAAGGTTAAAAAAGTAAGTTTTTTCATAATTATTTTAATTTTTAAGTTAAGCAGCAAAGATACTATTATTAGGTTAGAGTTATTAAATATAACTGCATAAAAGCGATATGAAATCTAAAAAATACGTGTATATACGTATGAAAAAAACCTTCCTAAATGAATAGAAAGGCTTTAATAAAGTTATTTGGTATTTTGAAGGTTATTTAATCATTTCAAAACTACGTTTTATAAAGGTGGTTAATTCTTCTCCCTTTAATAGATTTTGAGATAAACGTGCTAAATCCAATGCTTGATTTACCAAGCGTTCTTTCTTTTTAGCGGTTTTAGTGCTTAGTATTTCGCCTATTAATTCATTATTGGTATTTACTACTAAGTTGTACATATCTGGCATATTTCCCATTCCAAACATTCCACCGCCGCCACCGGTTTGTTGCATTTCTTTCATACGACGCATAAACTCGGGTTGCGTGATAATAAACGGATTGGCTTTGCTGTCCATCGCTTCTAATTGAACTGAGAATTTATCCTGTGGAATCATTTCTGTCAACAAGGTTTTTAAGCTTTCTTTTTCCTCATCATTTAATTTAGAAATCTGCTCTTCATCTTTCTTAATTAAATTATCAATATGGTCACCATCCACTCTTACAAATGAAATGTTTTCTTCTGAAGTTTCTAATTTCTGAATTAAATGTGAAACAATTGGAGAATCCAAGAATAATACTTCGTATCCTTTTTCTTTAGCAGCTTCAATGTACGAATGTTGTTCGTCTTTATTGGAAGCATATAAAATTACCAATTTATCGTCTTTATCTGTTTGGGCAGCTTTAATTTTTTCTTTGAATTCTTCTAAAGTGAAATAGGTGTTATCTACCGTTGGATATAACGCAAATGCTTGTGCTTTGTCAAAGAATTTTTCTTCAGAAAGCATTCCGTATTCAATTACAATTTTAATATCGTTCCATTTTTTTTCGAAATCTTCACGATTACTATTGAATAAGTTTTTTAATTTATCAGCTACTTTACGAGTAATATAACTTGAAATTTTCTTAACGGCACCGTCTGCTTGAAGGTAACTTCTAGAAACATTCAACGGAATATCTGGTGAATCAATCACACCACGAAGCATGGTCAAAAATTCTGGAACAATACCTTCCACATTATCGGTTACAAAAACCTGATTTTGGTATAACTGAATTTTATCTTTCTGCGCGTTAACAGCATCATTCGTCATTTTCGGAAAATATAATATTCCCGTTAAGTTAAACGGATAATCGACATTTAAATGAATATGAAATAATGGATCTTCAAATTGCATTGGATACAACTCTTTGTAAAAACTTTTGTAATCTTCAGCTTTTAAATCGGAAGGTTGTTTGGTCCAAGCTGGTTTAGGATTATTGATAATATTATCAATAGTTTTTTTCTCTGGTTTGGCATCTTCTTTTGCATCTTCAGGTAATGGTAAATTTACTTCCTTGGTTCCAAACTTAATTGGAATAGGCATAAATTTATTATATTTTGAAAGCAATTCGTTGATACGAGCTTCTTCTAAAAACTCGGTAGAATCGTCAGCGATATGAAGAATAATTTCGGTTCCTCTTTCGGTTCTGTCAGATTTTTTAGTTGTATATTTTGGAGATCCGTCACATTCCCAATGAACAGCAGGTTCTTCTTTAAAACTTTTTGAAATAATTTCAACTCTCTCTGCCACCATAAAAGCGGAATAGAAGCCTAGTCCAAAATGCCCAATAATTCCTTTATCATCACCCGATTCGTCTTTGTATTTTTCTAAAAACTCTTCAGCTCCAGAGAAAGCGATTTCGTTGATGTATTTTTCAATTTCTTCTTTGGTCATTCCTAGACCTTGATCGATGATGTGAAGTTTCTTGTTTTCTTTGTCAATTTTTACTTCAATCATTGGTTTTCCATATTCGACTTTGGCTTCACCAATATTAATTAAATGCTTCAGTTTTACAGTTGCATCTGTTGCATTTGAAATTAATTCACGTAGAAAAATCTCGTGATCGCTATATAAAAACTTCTTAATTAGCGGAAAAATATTTTCTACCGATACGTTAATAGTTCCTTTACTCATAATTATATTATTTATTCGTTATTATTTAATTAGGTCTCAACTGCGCTCGACCGGACAAATGTCTTCTCTAGCGCAACCAAGAGGTTTACCTTTAGTCAAAAAAAGTACCAATTCTATCAATCTGACAAGATGGCAAAATTGAAAAACAAAAAAAGTATTATGCGTGCATACTTAATGGCTTCAAAAGACTTCGGCAATCTGAAGTTAATAGGTATCTTTCGGCACCCGATTTTAAGGATATAATTTCGGGTTTTAAAAAATAATATATGTACACTTCAAGAATACCCGGATTGGGATATTTTGTTCCTGATAATATAGTTACTAACGATGACCTTTCAAAAATGATGGATACCACAGACGAGTGGATTCAAGAGAGAACAGGAATTAAAGAACGCAGATGGATTAAAGAAGGAAGTGGTGAAACATCTTCCTCAATGGGGGTAAAAGCTGCAAAAATTGCCATTGAAAGAGCAGGATTAACAAAAGATGATATCGATTTTATTGTTTTCGCAACTTTAAGTCCAGATATGTATTTTCCTGGTTGTGGTGTACAAATTCAGGATTTATTAGATATGCCAACTATTGGTGCTTTAGATGTAAGAAACCAATGCTCTGGTTTTATTTATGCCTTATCGGTGGCAGATCAATTTATTAAAACAGGAATGTATAAAAACATTTTAGTAATTGGTGCAGAATTTCATTCAGGAGCTTTAGATGTAACTACTCGTGGACGAGGAGTTTCTGTAATTTTTGGTGATGGCGCTGGAGCTGCAATTTTATCGAGAAGTGAAGATGAAAAAAGAGGGATTCTTTCTACCCATTTGCATAGTGAAGGAAAACACGCCAAGGAATTGGTGGTTGAAAGTCCGAGTATTGCTCATTGGGTTCCGCAATTAAAAAGCGATCCAGATGATCTTTCTTACTTCCCTTATATGAATGGAACTTTTGTTTTTAAAAATGCTGTGGTTCGTTTTTCTGAAGTGATTATGGAAGGACTGATGGCAAATAAATTGGGAGTGGAAGAAATTGATTTATTTATTCCTCATCAAGCAAATCTTCGTATTTCACAATTTGTACAAAAGAAGTTTAAATTGCGTGATGACCAAGTATTTAATAATATTCAGAAATACGGAAACACAACAGCCGCTTCAATAGTTATTGCATTAACAGAAGCCTGGGAGCAAGGTAAAGTAAAAGAAGGGGACTTGGTAGTTTTGGCTGCTTTTGGTAGCGGATTTACTTGGGGTTCTGTTGTAATTAGATGGTAAAAAAAAGACTGTTATTTCAAACAGCGTTTTTCACCTTTAAACAGATTTTTATTAGAAATCCCCTACTCTAATAAAGAACTTATAATGAACAAATTTAGGTTAAACTTTATTTGTGAAAATACCCAGTACAAGGTATATTAATTGATAGTTGCTTCCATAACAGACCATTCGCCAAATTATCCACCTGTGTTTTCTCCGTTTCCAGAAATAACATACAATTTATTATTGAAGATACTTAAACCCCAGATAGTTGTGTTGATATCTGAGAGGTCTAGATTATGTGAAATATCGGTATATGTATTGTTTTCTGTGTCATAAACTGCAAGTGTGGTTTCATACCCAATAAATAAATCATTCTGAATAAGTCTTTTATTGCCAGCAATAAATATTAAATTTTGAAACTTGTCAACATAAGTAAATTCAGCATTTGTATTCATGCTTTCTGTTGTAATAGCTCCGTTGATTAGATCGTAAATATATATGGTATTATTTGAAGAATTTGGTGGGAATTCTGTTGCACCTCCAAAAACATACAATTTATCATTAACAATAGTTCCTCTAGCTCCAAATCTATCTTCTGGAAGATCGGTTACAAAACTTAATGATTCGTTTAGGATGTCCCATTTATAAATTTTTTCTGCTTCAATTATTCCAGTGTTATTTATATCTAAATCACCTCCAATTATATAGGCGTCATTTTCGGTTACTGCCATACCAAATCTAGTTATTGCTAACCCATGTGTTGTTGTTATAGTCGCTCCACTAAAATCTAGGTTATAAGTGTTTACAAATTGCCCTCCAATTACTACTAATTGATTATTAATTATATGTAATTGTTTAGATACAAAATCTGAATTAAAATACAAATTTTCTTCTAATGTTCCTGAATTAAAATTATATTTTATAATTCTTTCTGGGCTTGTCGTTCCATTATTTAGTCCATCCTCTCTAGTAACAATAAATAAACTATTATCACTATTAGAGCCTATCATCCCAGGAGCGTAACCTGAAATCCCATCAGACTCAAAAGTAAAAGCTTCTGTAAAGTTTAATCCACTATTTGGCACTTGAGGGTAATCTTCAGGTGCTTTGTTAGAAAGAATGATATTTAGCTCACTACTAGAACTACTTCTACCTTGAAATATTAATATTCCAGTAATAGTTTCGTCATCTTCTACGGTAAAAGAAAAACTTCCATTTAATGCTGAGAGATTGGAGCTACTATTTTCGTCATAAGTAAATTGAGAACTAATTGGTGAGCGATAAAAGTCTATAAATGTCTCTTCAACAGAAGCGCCATCAAGATTTATGTCATTACCTGGCCTCCAAATAAGAGTGCCGTCTGATTTAAAAATAAATTCATCATCTACTACGTTAAAGTTTTCTGAGATATCAAAAGTTCCAAATTCATTTCTTAAAATCCCACTATTTATTTTCCATGTTTTTTCATTTCCATCTGTTAGTTCTTCTGTTGTAACTGCTTGTTGTTCTTCAAGGATTGTTTGTGGGTCTTCTTCATCAATTATAACTGAATCATCACTACCACAAGAGAATAAAAGCATAGATATAGTTATGCTAGATAAAATGTAATTAGTTAGTCTTTTTGTTTTCATAATCTTGGTTGTTTAATATTTGTTCAAATATAATTAGTGCTTACTTACAAATAAATACCCAGTGTTGAGTATTTATTGACTAAAAAAAGCTACCAAGAATATTGATAGCTTATGATAGTTGTTTTATTTTTTTAAAGGTTAAAACATTCCTCCACTACCAGATTTCTCATCGTTATCTCTACGTTTTCTGGATTTAGCTCGGTATTTTCCGCCACCAAAACGATAGGATAGTCCTGCGTAAACGGTGTTACTTTCCCAATTAAATTCTCCTGTTTGAGGATAAGGACTGCTTCCTTCAAATGCAAATTTCATTGTATCAAAAACATCATTATAGTTGATACTAAATGTTCCTCGACCCTCCCAAAGACTGTAACGGGCACCTAAATTTACAAAGTACATTGGGTCGACTTCAAACTGCAATCCTTTGTTTTCTCCTCGGTAAAATCCGAAGGCAGATAAAGTTAAATTCTTTGTTACTTTAAAGTTATTGAACATCCTAAAATTCCAAGCAAGGTTTTCAACTTCAATTTTTTCAGTAATAATATCATCTACTGTTGGAGGTGCTCCATCGGGGTTATCTAACCTTTCTGTAATACCAGTTTGTGTTTGTGAATATAAATCGAAACTAGCATTAAAACTCCACCATTTTGTTGGTTTGTAACTTCCTGAAACCTCTAGGCCATACGCTGAGGTATTATCAAAGTTGTCATAGGTTAGAATTACTTTGTTAAAATCGGTTCTGTCTATAAAAACAGCTCTATTTATTTCATCATTTATAGAACGGTAAAAAACACCTCCTGTAATACTTCCTTTTTCAAAAGACCTTGTGTAATTTGCTTCGATTGAGTTAGTAAATTGTGGCTGTAATTTCGTGTTTCCTGTAGACGAAATTAAAGGTGTACTCCATTCTCTAATGGGGTTTACTTGTCCAATTCCCGGTCTGTCAACACGACGGCTGTAACTAATTTGGTATTGATTTTTTTCGGTAGGAGTGTAATTGATAAATGCAGAAGGATAAAACTCCACGTAATCATTTTCAAAAGAACGCACTGCATTGGTATCCGCTTTTACTTCCACCGATTCTACTCTAATACCCACTTGATACGACCATTTGTCATATTTATTTCCGTAGGTTGCATAAGCAGAATAGATATCTCTAGTGTAATCAAATTTAGTATCTGAAGTTGGAATTAAATCTCCATTTTCATTAAAATTGAATCCAGTTGAACTATAATCTTGAGTAGTTTCATAAAGTCTTGCTTCTGCACCAATTTCTAATTTTGAAGTTTCTGTTAAGGGATTTACATAATCTAAATTAACCGTAATACGATTGCTTTCTACATCAATAAATCTTCGTAATTTGGAATTGGTGATGCTCCATTAAAATTAAAATCTGAATCGGTTTCACTATTATAATCATTATAATCTGCTTCTAATTCAATATTATGACCTTCTTTTTCAAACTCTAACTTATAATCGAAGTTATAAGTAGAAGAAGTGTTGTCGCCATCACTTAAAAAAGTTTGTTTTTGGTCAAATTCTGGATTGTCATAATAGAAAATATCAGTAATTCCAGAAGTTTTCCCTTCAAATAAATTTTGTGTTGTAAAAAATGAAATGGTGTTTTTGTCATTCAAATAAAAATCCAAACCAACTTTAAATAAATTGGATTTACTATCGTCTAAGAAATCAAATAGTTGTTCCGAATTATCATTAGGTCTAAATATAAAACCATGATTTTCGTTTTTTGAAATATTGTTTCCGTAGTTTCCGTAGATATTAAATTTTCCATTTCGGTAGTTTAAATCTAGAGAAGCATTAAATTTTGCTTGATCTTGGTAAGTAAGTCCAACGCTTACGGAACCATTCATTCCTAATTTTACATTTTTATGAAGTACAATATTGATAATTCCACTCATTCCTTCAGGGTTGTATTTTGCCGAAGGATTGGTAATTAATTCAACTTGCTTAATAGCAGTTGAAGGAATTTGTTTCAGTAGCTGTGCAATAGGAACATTGGTTAGTTTTCCATCAACTATCACTTGCACATTGCTATTTCCTCGCATTGAAATGTCACCCGTTTGCGGATCTACATTTACAGACGGAAGATTGTTCATTAATTCTGAAGCGGTAGGTCCTGCGGTTACTAAATCTTTCCCGACAGTAATTACTTTTCGGTCAATGTTTTGTTGAATTGTAGATGTTTCAGCTCGAATAACTACTTCGTCTAAGGCTTCCACATCTTCTTCTAATTCTATTTTTCCGAGGTCTAATTTTCGGCCTCCTTTAGTAATTGTAATTTCAGAAGTATATGTTTTATAACCTATATACTGAATAAAAAGATTGCTTTTTCCTTCGGGAATTTCCTCAATAAAAAAGACCCCATTATCATCGGTAATTCCTCCGGTAATAATTTCACCGGAAAGCGTTTTTACCACCACTGAAACATACGGAATAGGTTCTTGAAGGTTTTTGTCGATTACGATTCCTGTTATAGATCCGTCTTTGTCTGCTTCTGGATTGGTAAAAGCAATTGTTGTCATGCTAAGCATTATTACTAATGCGAGAATAGTTTTGTTCATTTTTTGATTGATTGATGTTAGTTTGTTCTGTCTTTAATTGATTAGAAAAAAGAAAAATTGTTTAGATTTTAAAGTAAGACGACTTGAAAAAAAAATGTTACAGCCTTTAAGATTCTTTAACAAATTTTAACAAACAAGCCCAAAGAATAAACTTTGGGCTTGAAACTTTACTGCGATTATTAACACTAACCATCAACGTAAAAATCACACAGTAAAGAGAGAAATATTTCTATTGTATAGACGTATGTAATTAAGAAATGTTACATATATTTATATTTTTAACATAGTATTATAAAATTCACGAAATGAAAAAGACTTTAGTTATCGGTGCAAGTTTAAAACCTTCAAGATATTCCTTTATGGCAATAAATCGTTTGGTTGATAAAGGACATCCAGTTGTTGCTGTTGGTTTGCGAGACGGAATTGTAGCAGGAATTCCAATTACTAAAGAAAGAAAGCTTTTTCAAAATATAGATACCGTAACTTTATATTTAAATTCAAAAAGGCAAGTAGATTATTACGAGTACATACTTTCTTTAAAACCAAAAAGAGTAATTTTTAATCCTGGCACGGAGAGCCCTGAATTTTATACTATTCTAAGAGAAAATAATATAGATTTTGAAATTGCTTGCACGTTGGTTTTATTGACTACAAATCAGTATTAAATTCCAATTCCTAACTTCTGAAAATTATTACTTCTTTCTTATAAAATACAAGCCTAAAAAGGTAAATAATCCGTTTAAGCCTAACAACTCAAAGCTAAATTTATATCCATTGAGTATATCCTCAGAATAAAGATTCAAGAAATAACTAGCTGCCACTGAAATAATACAAACTACTAATACATAGTTTTCTTTTACTTTAAATTTGGTGAAAATTCCAAAGAAAAACAATCCTAATAATGGGCCATAAGTATAGGAGGCAATAGTAAATAAGCCTGTAATAACATCACGTTCTAAAACACTATTAAATATTACTACCACTAAAACTAAAACAACAGAAAACCCAATATGTACTTTTTTACGTAATGATTTCTGAATGGATTTCTCCTTTTTTTCAATATCTAAAAAATCTACACAATACGAAGTAGTTAATGAGGTTAATGCAGAATCTGCACTAGAGTAAGCAGCAGCAATAATTCCTAAAATAAAACCCATTGCTAAAGGTGTTCCTAAGTTGCTTTTTACAGCCACTAAAGGGAATAATAAATCGGTTCTTCTTACACCGTCAACCACAGGAACTTCTAATCCAAATTTGTTGATATAGATATAAAGTAAAGCACCCAATAGTAAAAATACAAAGTTAACAACCACCAATAAACTTACCATTGATAGCATATTTTTTTGAGCTTCTTTTAGGTTTCTACAAGTTAGGTTTTTTTGCATCATATCTTGATCAACTCCTGTCATAGCCACTGTTATGAAAATTCCTCCAAAGAAGGATTTTAAGAAATAGGATTTACTATTAAAATCATCAAAAAATAAAATTTTGTTGTATTGTTTTAATTCATCCGAAGCAAAAAATTCAGAAAAACTCCAACCAATTTTATCATTTATAAAGTAAATAGCTAGTATCACTGCCGAGAGCATAAAAAAAGTTTGAAGCGTATCGGTCCAAACAATAGTTTTAATTCCACCACGATGTGTGTATACCCACATAAGTCCAATGGAAAATATAACCGTAATAATAAAAGGAACATTCCATTCTTCAAAAATTAAATATTGCATTGCCAACGCCACTAAAAAAATCCGGAAAGCAGCGCCAATAGTTCTAGATAATAAAAAGAAAACGGCTCCGATTTTATGAGATTTACTTCCCAAACGGTCGTTTAAATATTCGTAAATCGATGTGACATTATATTTATAATATATAGGAAGTAGAACATAGGCAATGATTATCATCCCAAAAACATAGCCAAAAACCATTTGCATATAACTAAATTGTGCGGTTTCTACAGTGCCAGGAACCGAAATAAAAGTAACTCCAGACAGGGTAGCGCCAATCATTCCAAAAGCAACAACATACCAAGGAGATTGTCTGTTAGCTTTAAAAAATGCTTCGTTAGAATCTTCTTTTCCAGTTAAAAATGAAATAAGAAAAAGTAATCCAAAATAGCCAGTAATTAATAATAGTATATAATGAGGTTTCATAAAATATTAAATCCATTTGGTAAAATGTAAAAATACAAAGTTTATGAAATTAGATAATTAATTTTTAAATATCTTTGAAAAAAAAGAAAGAAGTTTTTTAAAACTACTAATTAAAAGAGTGTTATTAAAACAAAATTATTATTATTTATTGGAGTGTTATTTTTTTCAATTACTACTCATTCTCAGGAATATCTTGAAATGATTGAAGCTGAAACGTATAGTGTACACGAAATCACAAACAATGCAGAAGCTTATTTTGCTGATAAAGATAAAGGAAAAGGCTCTGGATATGTTCAGTTTAAACGTTGGGAATATAATGCAACAAGACTGATGAATGAAGATGGGACACTCCCTACAATTTCTGAAAGATTAAATGAGCTTGAAAACTATAATGCTTATTTAAACTCAACTTCAGAGAATAGACAATCACTTACAGATAACTGGGAAGAAATAGGGCCTACAGATTGGAATGCAACAACTGCATGGAGTCCAGGGGTAGGAAGAATAACAGGAATTGCCGTTGATCCATTGGATAATAACCATATTATTATTGGCGCAAATACTGGAGGTGTATGGAAAACTATTGATGGCGGATCTAATTGGTCTCCAATGGGGGATTATTTCTCAAACCTAAGTGTATATTCTGTTACGATTGATCCTCAAGATTCTAATATTTATTATTTTGGTTCTTCTAGCGGATTGATTTATAAGTCATTAGATGCTGGTGCAACTTGGACACAATTAGCAGATTTAAGTAACTCTTTGGTAAATAAAATTGTAATTCATCCTACAAATAGTAATATTATTTATGCTTCAAGTCAGAATGCAGGAATGTATATGACAGTAGATGGTGGTTTAAATTGGACTTCACCGATTTCAGATAACAAATGTTATGATATTGAATTTAAGCCAGGAGATCCTAACATAGTGTATGTTTCGGGATATGGTTGTCATAAATCTACAGCTGGAGGAGCTACTTTTACATCTATAGGAAGCTTTCCTTCCCAGCCTAAAATGATGGGTGTTTCTCCAGACAATGATACTGTTGTTTATATAGTGGAAGCTAGTGGTGGAAGCTTTGGTGCTTTTTATAGATCGGATGATGAAGGTGATAATTTTACGGAATTAGATCATGCAGGAAGAAATTATTTTGGATATGATACCGCGGGATTTGATTCTGGAGGACAAGCCCCTAGAGATATGGATGTTGCTGTAAATCCAACAAATGTGGATGAAGTTCATATTGCTGGGGTATTAACTTGGCGCTCAATGGATGGAGGAGTAAATTTTGAAAATACCTCAGATTGGATTCCAGGATCAGCGGCAGGAGCTAATAAAGGGTATTGTCATGCAGATGTAGATTTGCTGGTTTTTGAAGGAGCCACCATGTTTGTTGGAACAGATGGCGGAATTTTTAAAGCAGACGACACGTCAAATCTAACAGCAGATTATTATACAGATATTACTAAAGGATTAGGAATTAGACAATTTTATAAATTAGGAGTTTCGCAAACAGCAGATGTTGTGATTACTGGCGGATCTCAGGATAATGGTTCTTCATTTTATACAAGTGCTGAAGGGTGGAAAGATTGGATTGGAGCAGATGGTATGGAAGGGTTTGTTGATAAAGATGACGTGAATAAGATGTATGGGATGATTCAGTTTGGGGATGCTTATAGAACCGCAAATGGAGGTAACACATTAATATACGTGACTACTCCAGGAAATGGAAATTGGGTAAGTCCTTTTGAGCAAGACCCTACTGAAACAAATGTTATCTATTTAGGCTATGAATTTGTTTATAAATCAATTAATAATGGAGGTGCTTGGACGGCTATTTCACAAAGCTTTAATGCAAACTTAGATCATTTAAAAATTGCTCCTTCAAATAACCAAGTAATATACGCCTCAAGAAGTGGGTTAATTTATAAAACCGAAGATGGCGGAGCTACCGATTGGATACAATTACCAAGCCCTGGAGGAATTATTAATTCTGTTGCAATACATCCTTCTGATCCTAATAAAATTGCCGTTGCAACAAATAGTAGTAATAAAGTTTTTGTTTCTGAAGATGGAGGAATTACTTGGATTAATTACAAATTTAACTTGCCAAACTTTTCTGCATTGGCAGTGGTTTGGGATGATAGTGGTGAAGACGGATTGTATTTAGGGATGAACTATGGATTGTTTTATATTGATAATACTTTTACCGAATGGCAACCTTATAGTAACAACTTACCAAACGTAATAATTAATGAATTAGAAATTAACAGCGTAGATGAAAAAATTTATGCGGCATCCTACGGAAGAGGAGTTTGGGCTTCTCCAATAGTTCCTCATGTACTAAATGTTGAGTCATTTTTATCACAAACAGATGTATTAATGTTTCCAAATCCGGCTAAAAACAATGTTACTTTTAATATTCAAAAAGGAACCGAAGCAGATTTTAGTGTATTTGATATGTTAGGAAAATTAGTTATTTATCAATCCAACGTTTCAATTTCTGAAGAACATTTAATAGATGTTTCAAAATTAAATAATGGAATTTATTTTATCCGAATCAATTCAGATGCAGGTTCAATTACAAAGAAACTAATTAAAAAGTAACAAGATTGAATTTCAAAGAATGCTTCAGGTAAAATCATTTTATCTGAAGCATTTTTTTTATATTGCTACCATCAAAATCATTTATGGATTTTTCATCAAAACTTCTTGAAAACGCTGTCAACGAAATGTCACAATTTCCTGGCATTGGCAAACGTACCGCATTGCGTTTGGTCTTGCATTTGTTGAAACAACCACAAAGTCACACCCTACAACTTACCGAAAGTTTACAGCAAATGCGTGAAGAAATCATTTTCTGTAAAAGCTGTCATAATATTTCAGATAAAGAAGTATGTGAAATTTGCGCCAATCCAAACCGAAATGAAGAAATAATATGTGTAGTCGAAGATGTTCGTGATGTAATGGCAATCGAAAATACCAGTCAGTTTAGAGGACAATACCACGTTTTAGGAGGGAAAATCTCCCCGATGGATGGCATTGGCCCGGGGGAATTAAATATCAATTCATTAGTCGAAAAAGTAAAATCGGGTAAAGTAAAAGAACTAATTTTTGCTTTAAGTTCCACCATGGAAGGGGATACGACCAACTTTTTTATCTTCCGTCAAATTGAAGATTATAAAATAACCACTACCACAATTGCTAGAGGAATTTCAGTAGGAGACGAATTAGAATATGCAGATGAGGTAACTTTAGGCAGAAGTATTCTGAATAGAATTCCGTTTGAAGCATCATTAAAAAACTCTTAATTTGAAGCTATCCGTAATCATACTTAATTATAATGTTCAATATTTTTTAGAACAATGTATTTTAAGTGTGCAACGAAGTATTAAAGGAATTGATGCAGAAATTATTGTTATAGATAATAGTTCACCAGACGATAGTTGCAAAATGATGAAGGAGCATTTTCCTAACATCACTTTAATCGAAAATAAAAAAAATGTTGGTTTTAGTACCGCAAATAATCAAGCCGTAAAAATTGCAAAAGGAGAATATGTTTGTATTTTGAATCCCGATACAGCTGTAGCAGAAGATACTTTTATTTCAGCTTTAAAATATGCAGAATCAACTTCAGATTTAGGAGCCTTAGGAATTTATTTAATGGATGGAACCGGAAATTTTCTTCCAGAAAGCAAACGAAACCTCCCTACTCCAAAAGCGTCTATTCTAAAATTACTAGGTGCCGGTAAAAATTATTATGCCAATCATATTTCCGAAACTGAAAACGGTGAAGTAGCAGTGTTAGTAGGTGCTTTTATGTTGTTAAAGCGTAGTGTTTATAATGAAGTAAAGGGTTTTGATGAAGATTATTTTATGTACGGAGAGGATATCGATTTTTCGTATAAAATCACAAAAGCAGGTTATAAAAACCATTATTTAGGAAGTAGTGCTATGCTTCATTATAAAGGGGAAAGTACTCAAAAAGATGCCGCTTATTTAGATCGTTTTTATGGAGCAATGAACATATTTTATAAGAAACATTTTGACACCAATTTTCTGTTCGATTCGTTTGTAAAAGTTGGAGTTTCAGTGGCAAAAACTTTAAAAAAATCTTCCATTAAAAAAACTTTAAATACTTCAAATAATAACATTACTTACGTGTTAACTGAAAATTTAATACTCTTAAAAAACATTTCAGAAAATATTGATTCAAAAATAAAAACTACTTCAAAGACCATTTTTAGCGATGAGGTATTAACAAATTCTAACTTCATTTTTGATGTAGATTATATGTCTTATTCCCAAATATTTATGGTAATGCAAAAATTAAGAGGAAAAGGCAACACATTTCGTATTTCTCCTCCCGGTTGTAATTTTATTCTTGGAAGCGATCAAAGCGACCAAAAAGGGTCGGTGTTGGTTTTTTAAGATAATCCGCCTAAAAAAAAGATAAATTTTAACTAATTTTGCAGCGTTAAAATAAAACCTTCTAGTAAGATAAATTATTATGGCAAAGTTTGAATTAAAGTTACCGAAAATGGGAGAAAGTGTTGCAGAAGCAACGCTAACAGCTTGGTTAAAAGAAGTAGGAGATACCATTGAGGAAGATGAAGCGGTTTTAGAAATTGCAACAGATAAAGTGGATAGTGAAGTTCCTAGTGAAGTAACAGGTGTCTTGGTTGAAAAACTTTTTGAGATAGATGATGTAATTCAAGTAGGGCAAACTATTGCGGTAATCGAAATTGAAGGTGGGGGCTCAGATATTGTTTCAGTTATTCCTGAAGTTAATGTTGAGGTTCCATCCAAAGAAATTATTGAAAAAGTAGCAGCTCCAATTACCGATGCTGTTCAAACAACAGTTCAGAGTTCTGGTACTCGTTTTTATTCACCTTTAGTAAAAAACATTGCTAAATCGGAAGGGATTTCACAAGAAGAATTAGACAATATTTCAGGAACAGGAAAAGAAGGAAGAGTAACCAAAAACGATATTTTATTATATGTTGAAAATCGTTCTTCACAGCCTACTCAATTAACTACCACTCCGAGCGTAGTCGAGGAGCCTGTGAAATCTCCAGCTAAAGAAACCGCAAAAGCTGCTTCAGCTCCAGTTTCTGTAAATGGCGGAGATGAAATTATAGAAATGACGCGTATGGGAAAACTCATCGCTCATCATATGGTAGAAAGCGTTCAGACTGCTGCACACGTGCAATCTTTTATTGAAGCAGATGTTACCAATATTTGGAATTGGCGTAAAAAAGTAAAAGCCGATTTTATGAATCGCGAAGGAGAGAATTTAACCTTCACACCCATATTTTTGGAAGCGGTAGCAAAAGCGTTGAAAGATTATCCGATGTTGAATATTTCGATAGATGGTGATAAAATTATTAAACGAGAAAACATTAACTTAGGAATGGCTGCTGCCTTAGCAGATGGAAACTTAATTGTTCCTGTTATTAAAAATGCTGACCAATTAAACTTGGTAGGTATGAGTAAAGCGGTGAATGATTTGGCACAAAGAGCAAGATCTGGAAAACTAAAACCAGACGATATTCAAGGCGGAACCTATACAGTTACTAATGTTGGAACCTTCGGTAGTATTATGGGAACCCCAATTATCAATCAACCACAAGTGGGGATTTTAGCGTTGGGTGCTATTAGAAAAGTGCCGGCAGTAATCGAAACTCCCGATGGTGATTTTATCGGAATTCGTTATAAAATGTTCTTGTCACATTCTTACGATCATCGTGTTGTTAATGGAGCTTTAGGAGGACAGTTTGTAAAAGCTGTAGCCGATTATTTAGAAGCTTGGGATAGTAATAGAGAGATTTAATACATTCAAAATATAACTTTTAGACCTAACAATTATTACAATTTGTTAGGTCTTTTTAGTTTTGCTGTAAATCATAAGTCATAAAGCAAAGCGGTCGTAAGTCTTTTTACGCAACTATTTAATACCTTTGTAATTCAAAATTGTAATATGACTTTAAACCTTAGTAAGCCCATTTGTTTTTTCGATTTAGAAACAACAGGAATCAATGTTTCAAAAGATAGAATTGTTGAAATTTCTGTACTAAAAGTCTTTCCAAACGGAAATAAAGAAAGCTTTACTTGGCGTGTTAATCCAGAAATGAAAATCCCGGCAGAAACTACTGCAATCCACGGTATTTCAGACGAAATGGTTGCCAACGAACCCACTTTTAAAGAACTAGCTCCAAAAGTATATGACCTAATTAAGGACAGCGATTTAGGAGGGTTTAATTCTAACAGATTTGATATTCCTTTATTAGCTGAAGAATTATTGCGAGCAGAAATTGACTTTGATTTAAAGAAAAATTTAGCTGTAGATGTACAGACTATTTTTCATAAAATGGAAAAAAGAACCTTAGGAGCTGCTTATGAGTTTTATTGCAATAAGGAACTTATAAATGCTCATAGTGCTGAAGCTGATACCTTGGCAACCTACGAAATATTTGTTGCACAAGTAGAACGATATGATGAGTTAGAAAATGATATTCCATTCTTAGCAAAAATTAGTTCTTATCAAAATTTTGTAGATTTTGCAGGATTTGTAGGTTATAATAAGGACGGAAAAGAAGTGATAACTTTCGGAAAGCACAAAGGAAAAGTTATTGAAGAATTATTTAAATCAGAACCCGGATATTTTAGTTGGATTCAGAATGCAGATTTCCCAATGTACACCAAGAAAGTATTGCGAGATTTAAAAGAAAGAATTAACAGCAAACCAGCAGGTCCCATCACTGAAGACAGTTTGGATATGTTGAAAAATAAATTTAATACCAAATGAAACGAGCAAGTTTGACATCTTATCGTTACTGAAAATTGTAAATAGCGAACAGCATATGACCAAATTAACAAATATTAAAGGCTTATGAAAATAATTTGTGTAGGTAGAAATTATGCGGAACATATTGAAGAGTTAAACAATGCGGTTCCAAAAGACCCGGTATTGTTTTTAAAGCCGGATACTGCAATTTTACTAAAAAAGCAACCTTTTTTTATTCCTGAATTTTCAAAGGATGTACATCATGAAGTGGAGATTTTGGTGAAAATAAATAGAATTGGAAAACACATCGACAGAAAATTTGCTCACAAGTATTACGATGAATTAGGATTGGGAATAGATTTTACTGCTCGTGATCTTCAATCACAACTAAAAGAAAAAGGACTCCCTTGGGAAAAAGCGAAAGCATTTGATGGAGCTGCGGTAGTTGGTAATTTTCTTCCGAAGAGCAATTTTGAAGATGTAAATAATATAAATTTCAGCTTAGAAAAAAACGGAAATGTGCAGCAAATCGGAAATACGTCCTTAATGTTGTGGAAAATTGATACGTTAATCGAATATATTTCAAAATATTTTACATTAAAGATTGGAGACATTGTATTTACAGGCACACCTTCTGGAGTTGGAAAAGTTAATTCCAACGATATTTTGAAAGGTTTTGTCGAAGAAAAAGAATTATTCTCAATAAAAGTAAAATAAATGAGCAAGATGTATTCCCCTGAAAGTCTAAGTGAAATTGCTGGCGGTGATCAAGAATTTATGAAGATTGTAGCTAAAACATTTTTAGAAGAAATTCCTCCAGATTTAACCGCAATGGAGGAAGCAATTCATAATAATAACAGAGAATTGGCTTATCAATTTGCTCATAAAATGAAGCCCAATCTTGAAATGTTTGGACTAAATCTGCAAAAAGATATTACTACCATTGAATCTTGGACGAAAACATTAAGAAATAAATCGACTATTGAAGACAATCTTTCAAAAGTAATTTCAACCGTTGAAATTGTTGTGGTCGAATTAAAAGAAGATTTTAACTTATAGATGTTAGCGGAAATTATCACTATCGGCGATGAAATTCTTATTGGTCAGATAGTGGATACCAATTCGGTTTTTATTTCAAAAGAACTCAATAAGATAGGAGTACAAGTATATCAAATTACTTCTATTCAAGATGAACGTTCGCATATACTTCAAGCTTTATTAGATGCTTCAAAAAGAGTAGATATTGTAATCGTTACTGGAGGTTTAGGACCTACAAAAGACGATATTACCAAGCAGACTTTTTGCGAGTTTTTAGATGATAAATTGGTTGAAGACCCTAAAGTATTACAGCACGTAAAAGAACTTTATAAAAAACATACCAAGACTACCCTGTTGCCTGAAAGTTTATTTCAAGCATTATTGCCTTCAAAAGCAACCATTCTTTTTAATGAATTTGGAACCGCACCTGGAATGTGGATGGAAAAAGACAATACCGTTTTTGTTTCTTTGCCTGGCGTTCCTTATGAAATGAAAAATTTAATTTCAACGAAAGTAATTCCTCGTTTAATTAAAAAATTTGAGTTTCCATTTATCTATCATAAAACACTTTTAACCTTCGGTATGGGAGAAAGCGAGATTGTGAAAATAATTCATAAATGGGAAAATTTATTGCCAGAAACTATAAAACTGGCTTATTTGCCTTCTTTCGGAAGGGTGCGATTGCGACTGTCTTCAAAAGGTAAAAATAAAGAAGAAGTAATAAATGGCGTAGATTTTCAAATGGATACACTTCGCAATTTATTGAAGGATATTTCGATTGGTTATGAAGATGAAACAACTTTAATTCAGAAAATAGCAGAGAAATTTATTGAGAAAAAGCAAACGTTAAGCCTTGCCGAAAGTTGTACAGGAGGTGCAATTGCAGAACAAATAACGGCACAATCTGGAGTTTCTGCTTTTTTTAAGGGAAGTATTGTTTCTTATGCCACCGAAATAAAATCGACTGTTTTGGGAGTTGAAAAGGAACTTATAAAAAATCATACGGTTGTAAGTAAAGAAGTTGCAGAAGCAATGGCGTTTCAATCCGCCAAAATATTTAATACGGATTATGCAATATCCACCACAGGAATTGCAGGTCCAACAAAGGCGATACCGATGATGAGGTGGGGACAGTTTTTATTGCTATTGCAAGTCCTTCAGGTGTTTATGCAGAGAAATTTAGCTTTGGAAAACCAAGGAATAGAGTAATTGCAAAAGCAACAATTAAGGCTTTGGATTTACTTCTAAAAGAAATTTCAAAAAACTAATTTTCTTTTGTTGCTCATAACAATAAATTTACTTAAATTTGCACCCTGTTTAAAATAACTAAAAGATTT
>JAJRQR010000165.1 GCA_024280145.1 Bacteroidota bacterium | reverse complement strand
TAAACTTATGAAACATCTTCTAACATTACTAATAAGCTTTCAGTTTCTTAGCACCTTAGCACAAGTAAAAGAAAGTTTTATTAATGCGATTGATTTTGAAATAGGCAAAGAGATATCTTACGGAGGAAACCTTAATGAAGGAAGGTTTTTAGACGATTTATCTTGGGCTTGGAGTAGCCAAAACGCTTGCTTTCCAAAAACTCAAAAATATAAGTTTACCGGTAAACACATCCTGTTTACCGGAATTATCCCTGCACATAGTATTACGACAATAACTCTAATACCAAAAAACAAGAAAGATAACTTAAGCCTTTATGCTTATCAAATTAATATCGGTGAAGATTTTGTTGTACCTAATTTACCATATTGTATTACTTGTGAAGCAGACCACAAATGGGATTACAATAAAAAAGGGCGTAAAAAACAAAATCATAAACGAATGGTTACCAACTTTACTGCTATCAACAGTTCTTATCGTTTGATTATTGGAGTAACCGGAACTGACGGTCTTGATGAAGGTGAATTTACTTTGGTAATTTCGACAAAATCGAGATAAAAAATATCATCCTTTAGTATGAGACGATAAATACATAACCTCATTATTTTTACTTTCTAGGTTTTATATTATTATGAAGAATATTATTTACTCTTTTATAGCCGTTAGTTTAACTATAGCATTTTGTTATTTTTATACAAATAGTATTGGCAATTATTCTGAAAACCATACCAAAGAAGTCGGATTAGAAAAAAGTCCTCCTATTTTAAAAACTTCTGAAAATTCAATAAATAAAAATAAAATAAAGGAGAAACTACAAAAATAGAATAGATGAAAGCAACTAAATTAATATTCCTGTTCTTTTTTATAAGCACCCTAACTTATGCACAAGTAGGTATAAACAATACCAATCCTAAAGCTAGTTTAGATATCACGGCGACCAATCAAGCAAATCCCTCCAATACCGATGGGTTGTTAATCCCACGTATTGATGATTTTTCGGCTACCAATCCAACAGCTGCACAACAAGGAATGTTAGTATATCTTACCACTACTTCTGGGACTAATGCTCCTGGGTATTATTATTGGGATAATGGTTCAGCAACTTGGACAACGATGTTAGGGGCAAGTGATTCTGATTTTTTTGAAGCTGGAGGAACACCACCAAATAACATTGCCGATGACATATACACTTTAGGGAGAGTTAAGATTGGATCATCAACATTTTTGGCAAGTGATGGGGCTTTAAATGTTGATTCAAACGAATCTTATTCAGCAGCTTTCACCAATACCAATACTACTGCTGTAGGAACGAGAATTATTTTAAATGCAGATAATTCAGACATTAAAACAGGAGTCAATATTACCTTAAGTGGCACGACAAGTGGAGCTCCTTACATTAATACTGGTTTAAAATTTACAGATTTATTGGTTGGAGATCAATATAGAAGAGGGATCTATCAAGCATTTTTAGGAACTAATACAAGTACTTCTCCCTTAATAGCAATACATAATCTTTTTGATAACTCCTCAGAATACAGCGGGGAAATCTTTGGGCTAATAAACTCTATTGAATCTATTGGTGACGGAAGACACATTGGAGCAGAAAATATTTTAAAAAGTACTGGAGATGGTTTTCACTATGGAACTAGAAACACCCTAGAAGGTACTGGAATAGGTTTTAAATATGGTTCCTATAATTACATTTCAAATGCTGCAGGAGGCACTCATTATGGAGTATATTCAGATGTACTAAGTCCCACTGGTTATGCTGGTTACTTTTTAGGTAGAGTTTCAATAGGAACAACAACATCTAATAATTATATTTTTCCTTCAACAAGAGGAACTAATGGTCAAGTAATGCGAACAGATGGTTCTGGTATTTTAAGCTGGGTAACTCCAAATTTTAATGACGCAGATTGGTATGAAGTAGGAACAAGTTCTGCACCCAATAACATCAATGATAACATATTTACCAATGGTTTTGTTGGTATTGGCGTTACTACACCGGATAGTAAACTGGATGTGGAATATACAGGGACTAAAGCTAATGGTGTTACAATTACTTACAATTATACAGGAAACTTAAACCCTCCTGCTGGTCTTACTGTCAAGAGTGAAACCTCTAGTACTGGAGGTAATGACAGGATATATGGCGCTTATATTCAGACACGAAATTCAAATAGCAGCACCTATAGCACCGCTGTTTATGGATATAGTTCAGCAGATGCAAGCTATAATTATGGTGTTTCAGGAAAAGCTATGGGTAATGGCACAAGAAATATAGGTATTACTGGAACAGCCGCGTTAGCAAGTAACATTAATATTGGAGGTGAATTTGCTCTTAGTTACCCAACATCAGCAGATAATTATGGTATTGTTGCCTCAGCAAGGGGAGGAAGCACTACAAACTGGGCTGGATATTTTGGCGAATATGTAGCTCCAACCGCTGGAAGCGGAAATGTATATATTCAAGATTTACTACAAGTAGATGGTAATCTAAAATTTACAAGCGGTGCAACAAATAATTATATCTTAAAAACAGATGCATCAGGAAATGCAACTTGGGTAAATCCAACTACTGTTTTTACAGATACCGATAACCAACAAGTGGATCAATTCTCTTTATCGGGTACTACACTTAGTATTTCCTTACAAGATGATGGTGTTGCTCCTGTTACGGTTGATTTATCAGCCTTACAAGACGGAACCGGAACCGATGACCAAAACATTTCTGGTTCAGGTTTATCGGGAACCAATTTAACAATTGGCATAGAAAATGGAAGTTCTCAAACCATAAATTTAGCATCCTTACAAGATGCCGATTGGTTTGAAAATGGCGGAACTCATCCCAATAACATCAACGATAATATTTACACTAACGGAAAAGTAGGAATAAACAACCCAAGCCCTAGTAGTTTTTTAGATATTGTTTCAAATAGTACAGGTTCCATAGGACAAATATCGGTTACTGAAACCGGGGCAGGTGATGGTGCAAGAATTCTTTTTAAAAATTCCAACCAAACTGGTAGAAAATGGACCGTTTATGCAAAAGCAGATAATACTGACACCAATAATTACTTTAATATCCATAACACCACTACTGGAAATATCTTAATAGTAAGAGGAAATGGTCTAGTGGGTATTAACAGAACCCCAACAACTAACACTTTTGAAGTAAATGGAACTGCTTCTAAATCAACATCAGGAAGTTGGCTTGCAAACAGTGACCGAAGATTGAAAAAAAATATAAAAAGTATCGAAGGGAAAACTGCATTAGAAAAAATTTCAAAAATGAACGGGGTTACTTATTTATGGAACGACACCCAAACTGGAATTGAAAGACCAAAAGAAATTCAATATGGATTTATAGCACAGGAATTAATGCAAGTATTTCCAGAAAAAGTTACAATGGATAATTTAGGTTTTTACCAAACTGCATATGGAGATTACGACCCCATCTTTGTAGAAGCTATTAAAGAATTAAAATCTGAAGTAGAAATACTAAAAGATGAAAACAAACAATTAAAAATACAACTAGCAAAATACGAATCATTAGAAGCACGATTAAGTGATTTAGAAAATAACACATCAATACAAGTTAGTAACTAAGTAATTTAAGTTTCATTTTTTAAGGAGATTGATTACTGTGGGGAGTAATCAAAAACCCCTGCGAAAGCAGGGGTCTCTTTTTATAAGAACTTAAAATGTATTATCCTCTAATCAACAATTCTCCGTTGGCTTCTTGTTCTTTAAACTTTTTAACCAAGTCCAAAGCTTCAGGAATTACATCGCTACACAAAACAATCAACGATCCTTTTACTGCATTCTTTACTGCGTGAGTAATCGCTTCTTTTTCTGAAGGGATAATCGTTGTTTTCTTATTAGGGTCCTTCATTTTAATTCCGTCACCCAACATTTTTATCAATTGTTCTTCTGTTTTTCCTCGAAGTCGTTTGTCTTGACGGATGATAATTTCATCAAACATTTCAGCAGCAATACTTCCCATTTCGTTATTATCTTCTTCACGTCTGTCACCAATTCCTGCTATGATTCCCACTTTTACCGTGGCATCTAATTCATCTGTGAAATTTTTAAGAGCCCGCATTCCCGCAGGATTATGAGCGTAATCTAACAAAATACTAAAGTCGTTAAACTTAAAAAGATTTAATCGTCCTGGGGTTTGAGAAGCCGAAGGAATAAAAGTTTCTAAAGCTGCTTTCATATCTTCAATACTAATTCCTTGAATGTTTGCAGCTAAAATTGCTGGTAACACATTCTGAATCATAAATTTTGCTTTTCCGCCGTAGGTCAACGGAATATCTTCCGCTTTCATCACACGCATTTTCCATTCGCCACGACAAATAGTTACAAATCCGTTTTCATAAATCGCGGTAATTCCACCTTTTCTCTGCAATGCTTTAATATGTGGGTTGTTTTCATCCATCGAGAATAAAGCCAAATTACATTCAATATTTCGACGCATATTAAACACCAAATCATCATCGGCATTTAAAATTGCATAACCATCAGGCAATACCGTTTCGGGAACTACTCCTTTAACTTTCGCTAATTGTTCTACGGTATGAATTCCTTTTAAACCTAGATGATCAGCAGCTACATTGGTAACAATCGCAACATCACATTTTTTAAATCCTAATCCTGCACGAAGCAATCCTCCTCTGGCACTCTCCAATACAGCAAAATTTACTGTTGGATCTTTAAGTACAAATTCTGCACTCGCAGGACCGGTACAATCACCTGTCATTAATAATCTATTTTGGATATAAACTCCGTCACTGGTCGTATATCCCACACGATAACCATTCATTTTTGCAATATGTGCCAACAATCTGGTGGTCGTAGTTTTTCCGTTGGTTCCTGTAATGGCAATAATTGGAATACGCCCCGTTTCTCCATTCGGAAAGAATTTATCAATCACTGGAGCCGCTACATTTCTAGGTAATCCTGTGGTGGGTGCTAAGTGCATTCTAAATCCTGGACCTGCATTTACTTCTAATACCGCACCTCCAGTTTCTGAAAGTGGTTTGGTAATATCGGTCGTCATAATATCTACTCCGCAAATATCTAAATCGATAATTTTCGAAATCCGTTCTACCATCGAAACATTTGCTGGATGCACAATATCAGTGATATCTTCAGCGGTTCCTCCTGTACTTAAATTTGCTGTGTCTTTTAATATGAGTCGTTCGTCAGCAGGCAAAACCGAATCTAAACTATAACCCGCTTGACTTATCAATGTTTTTGTCAGTTCGTTGGTGGTTATTTGTGTCAATACTTTTTCATGTCCATAACCTCTTCTTGGATCACTATTTACTTTGTCTATTAATTCTTGAATGGTAGATTTTCCATCACCTACAACGTGAGCAGGAGTCCGAATGGCGGCAGCAACTAACACATTATTAATTACTAACAAACGATAATCTTCGCCAGTTATAAATTTTTCAACAATAATTGCACCGCTTTTAGAGCTGTCTTTTGCGTGATGAAAAGCCACCAAAGCATCATCATAATTATTAATATCTACCGTAATTCCTCTTCCGTGATTTCCATCAATTGGTTTGATGACCAATGGAAAACCGACATAATCACAGGCATCTTGAAGGCTTCGCTCTCTTCTAATAATATCACCACGAGGCACTTCTACCTCAGCTTGTTCTAATAAATATTTGGTATCTTCTTTATCACAAGCCAATTCAACTCCAATACTACTGGTTTCAGAAGTTACGGTTGCCTGAATTCGTTTTTGATTCGCTCCATAACCCAACTGAACCAATGAATATTTATTCAATCGAATCCACGGAATTCCACGATTTACGGCTTCCTGAACAATCGATCCCGTACTTGGTCCTAATCGTTCGTCTTCCCGAATTTCTCGCATTCGCTGAATATCATCCGTCATATCGTAGTCTTCCCCAGCAATTAATGCTTCACAAATTGCTACAGAAACTTTGGCTGCAAATCTACCTACATTTTCTTCAATATATGAAAATACTACATTATAAACGCCTTCTTCTCCATAACCACGAGTTCTTCCGAAGCCTGTATCCATTCCCGCTAAGGTCTGAATTTCCAAAGCAATATGTTCAATAATATGTCCCATCCAGGTTCCTTCTACTACTCTTTCAAAAAATCCACCAGGAGTTCCTACCGAGCAACGATGCGAATACATTGTAGGAAACATTGCCTCCAATCGTTTATCAAATCCTTCAATTTTATTGGAAGGCATTTCTTCCATTTCTTTTAAATCTAATACCATCACGATTAATTTGTGACGGCGAACCGACCAGTAATTTGGGCCTCGCATTGCGTTGATGCTTCTTATTTCCATAATGTAATCCCGAGAAAGCGGGTGCTTAATTTTAAATTCGATTGAAAAGTTTATAAATATATACATTTTTCAATAAAAAAATTAGTTTATTTTTGCCGCAAGAAAAATGAATGCTATGAAGGTTAAAGGAACACTAATTCCTATTGGTGGAAATGAGGATAAAGGAGATAGAAATACTCACGAACAATACACTTTAGAATATATTGAAACCGGAATTCTTTCCCGAGTGGTTAAAGAAAGTGGCGGATTGAATGCTAAAATAATCGTGATTCCAACCGCTTCAAGTATTCCTGTAGAAGTAGGCGAAAACTATATTGATGCTTTTTCAAAATTAGGTTGCACCAATATTCATGTGTTGGATATTAGAAGTAAAGAAGATTCTGAAAAGGAAGAATCCGTTAATCTAATAAAAACTGCTAATTGCATCATGTTTTCTGGTGGAAATCAATCTAAGATATCCGATAAAATTGGAGGCACTACCATTCATCAAATTATGATTGACCGTCATAACAATGAAGAAGGATTTGTAATTGCAGGAACTAGTGCAGGTGCGATGGCAATGGCTACTGAAATGATTGCAGGTGGAAGTAGCACCGATTAATTTATAAAAGGAGCGGTGATTATGCGTGAAGGATTGGGATTAATTCCTGAACTTATTTTCGACACACATTTTATACAACGAGGTCGTTTTGGAAGACAATCGGAAGCCGTAGCAAAATACCCAAATCTTTTAGGAATTGGTCTTGCTGAAGACACCGGATTGGTCATTAAAAATAACGAATTTGAAGTAATTGGTTCTGGAATGATTATCGTTTTTGATCCAAAAACACTCACACATAATAACGAAAAATTACTTTCGGGAGGTACGCCTATGACCATGGCAAATCTCACGGTTCATGTGCTTTCAAACGGAGATCGTTTTAATATTGAAACTCGAACAGTTAAGGTGTTACCTATTGATGCTCCTTTTGTTTAATTTATTCCTGCGAAGGCAGGAATTCTATTGATAAATTAAAACTAAATTCTCTCCTTCAGAAGTTTTAATCCCACGATACATCCCTTCTGTATTAAAAGGCATTGAAATGTTTCCTTGAGCATCTACAGCTATTAATCCACCATCACCGCCTATTTCTAGAATTCGTTTGTTGATTACTTCTTCGGAAGCTTCTTTAAGCGAAAGTCCTTTATATTCCATCAAACAAGAAACATCGTAAGCGACTACACCTCTAATAAAAAACTCACCACTTCCAATACAACTCACTGCGCAAGTTTTATTATTGGCATAATTTCCTGCACCAATCATTGGGCTATCTCCTACTCTTCCGTAGCGTTTGTTGGTCATTCCTCCGGTAGAAGTTGCCGCAGCAATATTTCCGTTTTTATCACAAGCTACTGCTCCTACGGTTCCAAATTTAGAATCTTTTTTAGCAGAATGATCCAACTGAAAATTATCCGTATCCTTAATATTCAACCATTGTTGATGACGTAATTCATCGTAAAAATATTCAGGATTTTCCAACTGGTAATCATTTTCTTTTGCAAATTGCATCGCTCCTTCTCCAGCCAAAAAAACGTGTTCGCTTTTTTCCATCACATCACGTGCTAATGAAATCGGATTTTTAATTCCCGAAATTAAAGACACTGCTCCTGCCTCTAAATTCTTTCCATCCATAATAGATGCGTCCATTTCGTGGGTTTCGGTAGCGGTAAAAACAGCTCCTTTTCCTGCATTGAATAAATGAGAATCTTCTAATGATTTTACGGCGGTTTCAACTGCTTTTACAGCAGTTCCACCGTTTTTCAAAATGGCATATCCAGCGTCCAATGCTTTTTGCAAAGCTTGTTTATAAGCAGTTTCTTTTTCAGGAGTCATCATTCCTTTTACGAGCGTTCCAGCTCCTCCGTGTATGGCAATTGAAAATTTGTTCATTTTATAAATGTTAAATAGTTTTCAAAAATACACTTAGATTTTTATTGAATATCTTTTTACTGTTTTTATTTTTGAAGGAATTATAAAGTTTCTAATATGTCCGTTCGAGCGCAGTCGAGAACTTACCATTAAATAGTAACTTCAAAGAAACCTCTCGACTGCGCTCGAGGGGGACATTAAATTAAATAAACATCTATGTCAGATAAAAAACGCCTATTTCTTGTTGATGCCTTCGCTTTAATTTTCAGAGGTTATTACGCATTTATAAAAAACCCACGAATTAATTCAAAAGGCTTAGATACCTCAGCTATTATGGGTTTTATGAATTCGCTTCTAGATGTTATAAAACGAGAACGTCCCGATCATCTCGCAGTTTGTTTTGACAAAGGCGGATCTGTTGCCAGAAAAGAAGCCTTTCCAGAATATAAGGCAAATCGCGATGCAACTCCCGATGCTATACGAACTGCGATACCTTATATATATGATATTCTGAAGGCGATGCACATTCCTATTATGGTAAAGGAAGGATTTGAAGCGGATGATGTGATTGGAACCCTCGCTAAAAAAGCAGAAAAGGAAGGCTATAAAACTTTTATGGTAACACCAGATAAGGATTTTGCTCAGTTGGTTTCTGAAAATATTTTTATGTACCGACCGATGTTTGGCGGCGGTTATGAAACTTGGGGAATCCCAGAAGTACAAAAGAAATTTGAGGTTGAAGATCCATTACAAGTAATAGATTATCTTGGAATGATGGGCGATGCCAGTGATAATATCCCAGGACTTCCTGGCGTTGGAGATAAAACTGCTAAAAAGTTTATTAAAGCTTACGGAAGTATGGAAGGACTTTTAGATAACACTCACGAGCTAAAAGGAAAAATGAAAGAAAAGATCGAAGCTGCCAAAGACTTAGGAATTCTTTCTAAAGAACTAGCGACGATCATGTTGGACGTTCCAGTGGAATTTCACGAAAAAGATTTTGAAATGTCTCAACCAGACATAGAAAAAGTAACGCAGCTTTTTGAAGAATTAGAGTTTAGAAGAATGATTGTTAATTTTACGAATACTTTTTCTACAGAATCTCCTTCTACCACCACCAAAGCTAAATCAGATCAAACAGAGGGGAAAGTTTCAAAACCCGAAATAAAACAATCCCCCAACGCAGGTCAAGGTCAATTCTCCTTATTCGGAGGTGATAATGAACCTTCAGAAAACACTTCATTCAGTTCAAGAAAAACCATCGAGAACACCGAACATTTTTATCAATCCGTTCAAGCTGGAATGGGAACAAAACTGTTTCTTCAGAATTTAATGAAGCAAAAATCGGTGTGTTTTGATACTGAAACTACAGGATTAAATCCTATCACTGCAGAATTAGTTGGGATCGCATTTTCTTGGGAAGTAGGAAAAGGCTTCTATTTACCATTCCCTGAAAACAAAGACGAAGCACAAGAGCTTATCGAATTGGTTCGTCCGTTTTTTGACGATTCAACCATTCAGAAAATTGGTCAGAATTTAAAATACGATATCAAGGTTTTAAAAAAATATGGTATTTCAGTAAAAGGAAAATTGTTCGATACGATGTTGGCACATTACCTTATCAATCCAGATATGCGGCATAATATGGACGTACTTGCTGAAACCTATTTAAATTATACTCCTGTTTCCATCACAGGGTTGATTGGTAAAAAAGGAAAGAATCAACTTTCGATGCGGGATGTTCCATTGAATAAAATTACTGAATATGCAGTAGAAGATGCAGATATTACGTTTCAATTAAAAGAACATTTTGAAAAAGAACTTTCTGAAGCAGGCACACAAAAATTATTTGATGACATTGAAATTCAGCTACTTCGAGTGTTGGCAGATATGGAATTGGAAGGAATTAACCTCGATGTTCCATTTTTAGAAAGCCTTACTTCAGATTTAGATAAAGATATTATACGTTTGGTTTCAAAAATATTTGAAGCTGCTGGAGGGGAATTTAATATTGCTTCCCCTAAGCAATTAGGAGTCGTGTTGTTTGAAAAAATGAAATTGGTGGAGAAACCTAAAAAGACGAAAACTGGTCAATATTCTACTGCCGAAGATGTACTTTCTTATTTAGCAAAAGACCACGAAATTATTAGAGATATTTTAGAATATCGTGGATTGGCAAAGTTGAAAAGTACTTATGTAGATACACTTCCGAAGCAGGTAGAACCAACAACAGGAAGAGTTCACACCGATTATATGCAGACCGTTGCTGCTACGGGAAGACTGAGTAGCAACAACCCAAACCTTCAAAATATTCCAATTCGTACTGAACGAGGTCGCCAAGTTCGCAAGGCTTTTATCCCAAGGAATGAAGACTATATTTTATTAGCAGCCGATTATTCTCAAATAGAATTACGAATTATCGCAGCTTTAAGTGAAGAGTCAACTATGATTGAAGCTTTTAAAAACGGAGAAGATATTCACGCTTCCACCGCTGCAAAAGTTTTTAATGTTCATTTAAATGAAGTGACTAAAGAGCAACGTAGTAATGCAAAAACAGTGAACTTTGGAATCATCTACGGAGTTTCCGCTTTCGGATTGAGCAACCAAACAGATCTGTCTCGTTCTGAAGCAAAAGAACTGATAGAAACTTATTATGAAAGCTATCCGAAACTTAAAAATTATATGAGTGCACAGGTAAATTTTGCACGAGAAAATGGCTATGTTCAAACAGTTTTAGGCAGAAGGCGTTACTTAAACTCCATTAATGCGTCTAATGCTATAGTTCGGGGAGCTGCCGAAAGAAACGCAGTAAATGCACCAATTCAAGGCTCGGCTGCAGATATTATTAAAATTGCAATGATTAATCTTCATCAGAAATTTGAAGAAGGAAATTACAAAAGTAAAATGTTGCTTCAAGTACACGATGAATTGGTTTTCGACATTTATAAACCCGAATTAGAGCAATTAAAACCTTTGATTAAATCTGAAATGGAAAATGCATTTAAGCTTTCTGTGAATTTAGATGTAGAATTAGGGTTGGGAGATACTTGGCTGGAAGCGCATTAGGGTTAAAGTTCTGATAACTGTTATATAATTGAAAGAATTTATTCCTATTTTGCTAAAAAATTAATTTACCCCTTTTGAATTGGGCAAACAAAAGAAAAATTAAATTGAAACTATTAAAACCATTATTGTATTTCTCTTTATTTCAGTATCCACTTACTGAAGAAGAAATTCATATTTTTTCTGAAGTAGCTTCAAAAGCACAGATTAAAGAAGAATTGGATTGGCTAGTTTCTGAAAAAATTATTTATAAAATTGACGAGTTCTATCTTTTTGAAGATAATAAATCATTAGTAAAAAGAAGGCTTTCTGGAAATCAAATGGCGAAAGATATTCAAGAAAAAGCCGATAAAGTTTCAAAATTTATTTCAAAATTCCCTTATGTAGAAGGTGTTGGGATTTCGGGCTCCCTTTCAAAAGGATATTATGACGATGATGGCGATATTGATTTTTTCATTATCACTTCCCCTAAAAGACTTTGGATTGCAAGAACATTTCTAATTCTATATAAAAAAATCTTCCTGTTGAATTCTAAAAAATACTTCTGCGTCAATTACTTTATCAGCACCAATTCATTAGAAATTGAAGAAAAAAATCGTTTTACTGCGACCGAACTTACAACCATGCTTCCTATGTATGGCAACGGAAGTTTTCATAGCTTTTATGAACAAAATAAATGGGTAAATTCTTATTTACCTAACAAAACAGTTGCTGAAGGATTATCAAAGCTAAATCCTGTTGAAAAACCAATTTTTACAAAAGCTATTGAAGGAGTTTTAAATACTAAACTAGGAGATTGGATAGATTCATTATTTTTAAATATTACTTATAAAAAATGGAAAGTAAAGTTTAATAAATTAGAAGAAAAACAGTTTAATATTGCTTTAAAATCGACTAAAACAGTTTCAAAACATCATCCTTTAAATTTCCAAAGAAAAGTGATTGATCGCCTTAACGGAAAATACGATGAGCTAAAAGAAAAACATAACATTCATTTAGCAAAAGAACATGCTTGATATCCTTTTTCCGCATTCCTATTATTATCCATTAGATAAAAAACAATGGGCTAATAAAACTCCGTATCCGCCATTAGGAACGATTTACGCAGCTTCTTTAATGCGTGAAAACGGATATTCTGTTTCCCTTTTTGATACCAATTTACGAAGTAGTTCTTCAGAAATTGAAACTGAAATTCAGCAGAAAAAACCTTCCTTTTTAGTTATTTACGATGATGGTTTTAACTACCTCACCAAAATGTGCTTAACCAATATGCGGGAGGCTGCTTTTGAAATGATTTCCATTGGAAAAAAATACAGTTGTACCGTCATTATGAACTCTTCAGACAGTACCGATCACTATCAAAAATACTTAGAAGCAGGTGCTGATTTTATCATTTTAGGCGAAGGGGAGCTGACTTTAAAAGACTTGATATCAAAAATTAAGAACAAGGAAAACACATCCGATTTAAAAGGAATAGTTTATAAAAAAGAAAAAGAATTTATCACTACTCCTAAACGTGAAGTTTTAAAAGAATTAGATAAATTACCAATGCCTGCTTGGGATTTGGTAGATGTAGTTGCTTATAAAAAAATATGGGCAGAACGAGGTAGAAAATTCACGTTAAATATGGCAACCACACGAGGTTGTCCTTATAAATGTAATTGGTGTGCCAAGCCCATTTATGGAGTTCGTTACAATTCGCATTCGCCAGAATATATCACCAAACACATTTCATACTTAAAAGAAAATTACGGTGTTACCAATTTTTGGATGTGTGATGATATTTTTGGATTGAAACCAAATTGGGTTCAAAAGTTTAATATTGAATTAAAAAAAATCGACTTATCTATTGAATATGTCATTCAAAGTCGAGTCGACTTATTATTAAAAGAAGATACCATCGATGCTTTGGCAGAAAGCGGATTAAAAGAAGTTTGGGTGGGTGCTGAAAGTGGTTCGCAAAAGATTTTAGATGCGATGGACAAAGGCACACAGCTTTCTCAAATCTATGACGCCACTCGATTATTAAAACAAAAAAACATACAAGTTGCCTTTTTTATTCAGTTTGGATATTTGGGTGAAACCAAAGAAGATATTGCTAAACGGTTTTGATGATTAAAGAATTACAACCCGATAATATTGGTATTTCAGTTTCGTATCCTTTACCTGGAACCAGATTTTACGAAATGGTAAAAAATGATTTTAAAGGAAAAGCAAATTGGACAGATTCCGATGATTTGGCGATGATGTTTCAAGGGACTTTCAATTCAGAATATTATAAAAAACTACATCGCTACGTTCATAAGGAATATCGGAAAAGTCAGGCAATTGCTAATTATAAACAGTTTTTTAAGAACCCGTTTTCGGTTTCAGGAAGTAAATTACGTTCGATGCTTTTGTATTTTTATTATATGCCTAGTTCGATGTTGGATCGGGTGATTTTGGATAAAATGGAGCATACAAAACAAAACCATTAAGGCATTAAGACTTAACTTCTTAATGGTGAAATACAAATGACAAATAACTTCGACAAACACGCAAAAAACTACGATGCTGTTTTTACCAATTCAATGATTGGAAAAGCACAACGTAACCGTGTCTATCACTTTCTAAATCAATATATTCTTTCAGAGAAAAAACTCAATATTTTAGAAATCAATTGTGGAACTGGAGAAGATGCTCATTATTTTGCTGAAATGGGACATCGTGTTTTAGCAACCGATATTTCTACGGAAATGATTAATGTTGCCAAAGAAAAACACCAACATAAAAATCTAAAGTTTCAATCATTAGACATTACTAAAATCACTTCAGAAACCTTTACTAAAAAATTCGACTTGATATTTTCAAATTTTGGAGGTTTGAACTGTTTATCTAAAAATGAGATAGCTAATTTCTTTTCTATTTCAGGAAACTTATTAAATCCTTCAGGGAAAATGGCTTTGGTGATAATGCCAAAACATTGCTGGTGGGAACGATTTTACTTTTCAATAAAAGGAGATTTTAAAAAAGCCAAAAGAAGAAACACCAACGAATTTGCATATGCAAATGTAGAAGGCGTTCAAGTTCCGACTTGGTATTATAATCCGAAAGAACTCGTATCTTTAACTTCAAATAAATATAAAACAATTAGTATAAAACCAATTGGGATTGCAATTCCGCCTTCCTATTTAGAGTCTTTTTTTGCTACTAAAAAGTGGTGGTTTCAATTATTGATTTGGAAAGAAAAATGGTTATCAAATGGTCTTTTGGCAAAATATGCTGATCATTATTTGGTTATCTTTCAGAAATTTTAAACCATTAAGGTATTAAGATTTTTAATAAAAAGCACAATATGATTCTTAATTTCTTAATGGTAAAAAAATTTGGAACCTTTGTAATATGAGTATCATCCTGACCCACGCATATTATTTATACGAAGATCCTTTGGAGGCAAAGATTATGAAACCCTATTCTCCATTAGGGTTGCTTTATGTTTCGGGTTATTTGAATGAACAAAAAATTGAAAATCATTTATTCGATGCTACTTTTTCAAACCAACAAAAGCAACTTGATTTTATTAAAGAAAAGAAGCCTAAAGTAGTTGCTATTTATGCAAATTTAATGACCAAAATCAATGTCATTAAGTTGGTGAAAATTTTAATTTCTGAAGCAACATATGGTTTCCCAAAAATAGTTCTAGGAGGTCCAGATGTTACTTATAATTTAGAAAATTACTTAAAAACAGGAGTACATTATATTGTTATTGGTGAAGGCGAACAAACGATGTTCGAATTGTACCAAGCTATTTCCAAAAGTCAAGATGTTTCAGAAGTAAACGGAATCGCTTATTTAGAAGGCGAAAAAGTTGTCAAAACTCCACCTCGAGAAAAAATTAAAGATTTAAGTACACTTCCGCTTCCTAATCGTGAAGGCATTAACATTGAAAAATACCTAAAAGTTTGGAAAGACAATCACGGAAAAAGCTCGATGACTGTCAGCACCCAAAGAGGTTGTCCTTACACTTGTAAATGGTGTAGCACTGCAGTTTACGGGCAAAGTTACCGTAGAAGGCCTGCAAAATTAATAGTGGAGGAATTGGCAATGCTTCAGAAAAAATATAAACCTGATTCTATTTGGTTTGTGGACGATGTATTTACGGTAAGTCATAAATGGATTCGGGAATTTAACAAAGAAACGCAAAAACAACACATTAAAATTCCTTTTGAATGTATTACAAGAGCAGAACGCTTGAATGATGAAATCCTTCAGCTTTTAAAAGAAGCAGGATGTTTCAGAATTTGGATTGGCGCAGAAAGTGGTTCGCAAAAAATAATTGACAAAATGGATCGTCGGGTAAATGTTAATACAGTTTCCGAAGCAATCAAAAAAACCAATGCGATTGGAATTGAAACTGGAACATTTATAATGTTGGGTTATCCTGGAGAAAATGAAGATGATATTAACGAGACAATTTCCTATTTGAAAAAGGCAAATCCTACTTATTTTACGATTACGATTGCTTATCCGATTAAAGGAACTTCTTTGTATTCAGAAATTGAAAAAGACATCACAGTTCAACCAAATTGGGAAACCTCAACCGATCGACAAATTGATTTTAAACGAACTTATTCCAGAAAATATTACGATTATGCGGTTCGGAAAGTGGTAAATGAAGTGAATTATCATAAAGAAATACTAAAAGGAAAAGACAAAAATAATTTGAAGGCTTTAAAATTAAAAACGAAATCTATTTTAGCAAGTGGATTAATGATGATAAATAAGTAATGAAAAAAACAATTTTACTCCTTTTTTACATTGCCTTTATATCCTGTACAAATACCACTTACGATGATATTGTTGCAGAAAAGCCCAGTCTTGTTTTAAAGTGTAATAAAGCCTATGAAGAAGACAATATTCAAAAAGCAAAAATTGGCTTGGAATGGACTTTATCCTATATGGGCGCTTCTTTGCCTTTGAACAATACAGGAGTAAAAGTTGAAAACAATTTAATCGAAATCGATTTTAAAAAATTAGGTTTCAACAGTAACGCGATTGAAAAATTAGAAAAATTAAATGAAGTTATTTTTACTTCTGAAGAATATCAAGTCAATAATAATATTGACTTAGGAAGGTATGTTTCCTTGCTTTTTGGAGCTTCGGAACATTATTATGAAATAACAGGAGTTCCTTATTTATTGTCTGAAATGTTAGATAATTATCAATTAAATTCAGAAAGAGGCTATGTGAATAATTCGGGGGTTTCATTTGAACATCGGTTGATTAGTTTTTCGGAACAAGAAGGTTTTAATCAGTTGTTTTTCTGTGAAGAAGTGGATCCAGAAACAGGAATCGTGATAGAATATGAAACGGTAGAATTAATGCAAAACGGACAAGTTCGATTCGGAATTTACGACAAAGATGGCTATAGAATTAACAGTACCGACCCACTACATTCTAATGCCGGAAAACCTGCCAAATGTATGTGGTGTCACGAATCGGGCATTCAACCTTTATTTAGTGAGCAAGATGATTTTGAAGGATTTATTCCTTATTTAGAATTTAAAGATCTTTTGACAGATTTTAAAAATTCGCATAAAAACTTACAGAATTCATTGGTAGATGGAGTCGATTATCAAGAAACCCAACAACATACTTTAACCGAATTAATTTACATTTCATTTATGGAACCTTCCGCAGAACGATTGAGTTTAGAATGGGAAATGACTGTTTCTGAAGTGGAAAATTTATTATCAGGGTTGCCCATTCATATTCACGAAGAATTCTTTTATTTAGGCGATTTATATGATAGAGAAGATGTGGAATCCTTTGCACCTTTTTCAGGATTGCAAGTTTCAAGTAGTGTGAGAGAAGAATCTGAAGCTGAAGTAAATTATATAAATTAATATGCTAAACGGAAAAAAAATAGTAGTAATCCTCCCTGCCTATAATGCAGAATCAACTTTGGAAAAAACCTATCGTGAAATTCCGTTTGACATTGTTGATGATATTATTTTAACCGATGATTTTAGCAGTGACCATACCGTTTCAGTTGCAAAAAAATTAGGAATCAATCATATTATCGAGCATTCAGAAAATATGGGTTATGGTGCTAATCAGAAGTCTTGTTATAAAAAAGCATTGAATTTAAATGCTGATATTGTGGTGATGCTTCATCCCGATTATCAATACAATCCAAAATTAATTCCTGCGATGTGTTCCTTAATTGCCAACGATGTTTTTAAAGTGGTTTTAGGCTCTCGAATTTTAGGAAAGAGTGCTTTAAAAGGAGGAATGCCGATTTATAAATATTTTTCGAATAGAGTATTAACCTTAATTCAGAATCTGTTAATGGGACAAAAACTTTCGGAATACCACACGGGATATCGTTGTTTTAGCGGAGAGGTTTTAAAGGGAATTGATTTTGAAACGAATTCAGATGACTTTATTTTCGACAATCAGTTATTAGCACAAATATGTTTTCAGGGAATTGAAATAGGCGAAATATCTTGTCCTGCAAAGTATGAAAAAGATTCATCTTCTATTAATTTCAGCAGATCTGTTACTTATGGGCTGGGCGTTTTGGGGGTTTCTTTGAAGTTCTTTTTACAAAAAATTGGTTTTCAGTTTAAGCTATTTAAAAAATAATAGAACAGGGATAAAGCGGATATTACAGATTTGACACGAATTTTTTTATCTGTGATTATTCGTATTATTTGTAAATTCAGTGTTCCAAAAAAAATGAAGAATATTAAATATATAACAACAAATTTTCTAGGTTACATTTTCATAGCCTTAGTCTGTGCTGTTTTTATTTTTCAAGCTACCAACTTTGTTCCTCACGATTTTTCCAATTATTATTTTGGAGCGGAGTTTTTAAAGTTAGGAAAATTTAATTCAGATATCTATTTCCCACATATATTTAACCAAGAAATAGCTGCAATGGGTAATAAGAATCTATTTGTTAGTTATGCTCCAAATACTCCTTTTCTAGCAATATTTTTCTATCCTTTTACTTTTCTATCATTAGCAACTGCAAAACTAATTTTTAATATTTTAAGTCTTGGTTTGTTTTTATATAGTCTTCGGAAACTTGTAAAAAACTATCAAATAAAACCCCTGTTTTTATTTTTAATTCCGTTGGTTTTTTTAATTCCTTTTCGGAATAACTTTCTCTTCGGGCAAGTATATTTATTACTATTCTTTTTACTTTCTGAAGGTTTTTTAGCTTATAAAAAAGAACGTTTTTTAAAAATGGGAATCTTTTGGGGAATTGCTATTTTACTGAAGGTTTTTCCTGTGTTATTATTCGGAATGCTACTCTTTAAAAAGAAATACAAAGCAATAATTCACTTAGGTGTTGCCTGTATTATTTTATTGACTTTTTCTATTTTCATCAACGGATTTGAAGTCTGGGATTTCTATTTCAACACGGTATTAGCAAAATCTGGAAATGGTGAAATTGCTGGAGAGTTTGTACAAAATTACCAGTCGATGTTTATGTTTTTAAAATTCTTGTTTCCTGAAAACACCCTTGCTTTTTCATTGTTATTATTATTTTTCAAACTCTTCCTTTTAGTGATTAGTTATTTTGTTAGTATCAAAGAATCCTCCCTATTAAAAGTATTCTCCTTCTGGATATTTACAAGCATTTTACTTTCTCCTTATGGAAGCACCTACACCAACTTACTATTACTTTTTTCATTCTTATACTTTCTGAAAGAAGGAAAATTTGATACTAAAAACACACTGATTTTACTCTTATTTATAGGAATTACATTTTTGCCTATTTCGTATTTTTCAAAATTTGAACTTCCTTTTTCTTTTCCGAGATTAATACTGATGTTATTGCTTTTCTTTATGATTATTAAAGAAACATTGTTAAAAATAAATTGGAAAAAAAGCGTAGTATTTATAGCTCCCGTTATGTTTATATATTTCTTTTTCTTTATTCCACAGGAAGAGGCAACTAGTCCTCAATCACTTTCAAAAAAGCATATTTTGACTTATGATTATTCAGTTAAAAACGGAAAATTAAACTATATGTATTGGAATAATCAAGGAAAAAACAGTCAAGAAACTTCAGTGAAAGTTACTTCTTTGGACACTATAAATATTACTTTAATTAACAACCAAGTTTTTTACAAAAGCAAACAACTTACTTTTGAAAATGACAATAAATTAAACCCTGCGATTATTAACAATAATCAGATTATTTATTTGAGTGATGCTAAAAAAGGGATTGGATTTTATAGTTTAGTAAAAATAGCTTTAGATAAATAATGAATCAGAAGAAAATAATACAGCGATTAAAAACCATTTCACTTTTTGGAATGAGTCAGATTTTGAGCGTTTTTTCGGTGTTGCTTCTTTCATTTATTATAGTAAAATATCATTCCGTTGAACTTTGGGGTGAATATGCAGAATTGCTAATTTGGTATAATGTTTTTTTGCTTTGTCTGTCTTTTGGAAATAATGATTACCTATTAAAATCCTTTAGTAAAAACCCTTCAAGTATTAATCAGAAGTGGACTAACAATCTTTTATCAAGAAGTGTTTTACTGCTCCCAAGTGTTGTTTTAATTTATTTTGTTCCTGTTTTTAATGGCCTAGAAATTATTCTTTTCCTGTTAATTCTGTTTCAGTTTTTAACACAATCATTCAAAGTTTTAATAGTTTATCACAGAAAATTCTCTTTCAACATTTGGGCAGAATTAACATATAATTTAGCCCTTATTTTTTGTGTATTCTATTGGATGGATTCACTAAATCTAAAATACTTATTGATATCAATTATAATAGCTCAAGGAATTAAATTATTGTTGTTTTCTAGCTTTCTTTTAAAAGGTTTTAGAAAAATAAGCCTTCAATTTAAAGTCTCTGAATTAAAAAAATCAACTCTCTTTTTTATTCCTCTTGCGGTTGGAACTTTTAGAACAAAGATTGATGCTTATTACGGAACTCATTTTTTCAGTGTTACCAATTTAAGTAAGTATCAAATATTTTTAAGCTTTTTAGCATTGGCACAAATGGCAAGTTCGTTTGTAATTACTCCGTATTTGAAAAATTTTTATCGAAGTTCTAATTCAGTAATTTCAAAAGTTAAAAAGCGATTTTTTATTTATGGCTGGGGATTTGCCATCATACTCACTTTGTTAATGTATGTGGTAATTTCAAAAATATATCAATTAGAGTTTACATTTCAGCAATACGGTCTTGCGTTTATTTTTATGATTCCCTTATTTTTACACGTATTATTAGTTAGCGAATATTATAAAAAAGATCAGCAAAATAAAATTGCACAATTCGCTTCAATTGTTGTTTTGTTTCAAGTAGTTGTTGGATATTTTTTAATTAAATATTTCGGCATTAATGGAGCTTTAATTTTAAAAGTATTTGGACAATGGGCAATCGTAATTGTACTCTGGTTATGGATTCGGAAAAAGAAAAACAATGACTAAAAAAAACATCGTAATTGTTGGTTATCCTAAAAGTGGTACTACTTGGCTGAGTAGATTAGTTGCTGAATTAGTTTCGTGCCCCTTACAAGGTGATTGGGGTTTTGAAGATTTGAATGCTCCCTACAAAGAAGGTTTAGTAAGAGAATCTGAATTTCAAGTTTATAAATCACATCATACTTTTGATGAAATTGAAAAGGCTCCAAAACTTGAAATTGATAAAATCATTTATATCGTACGGGATCCTCGAGATGTGGTGATTTCAGGAATTCATTATTTTAGTTTTTTACCGAAATTGCTTGCTGAAAAAAACACTGAATTAAATAAAATTCTAAGAAAAACATACAACACCATTGTTTCAAAAAAAGAAAAGAAAAGGCAAATGATTGAAGCTGTTTTAATCGGGAACACAACCATAAATCCTTGGTTAAAAAATTCTTGGTTTTATCATTATTCAAGTCACAAAAACAAAGATGTGTTCATTGTCAAGTATGAAGATTTGTTAAAAAATTCGGATTTAGAAAGTCAAAAAATATTGAATTATATAGGTGTTGAAAAACAAAACGAACACATAAAAAATAGTATTAAAAATCAATCTTTTCAGAAAAGAAAGCAATTAGATAAGAACAAAAAAGATACTCATCAGAAAAAAATATTACGAAAAGGAAAAATTGGTGAATGGGAAATAGAATTTACAGAAAAAGAAAAAGAAATATTTAAAAACAAGTTAAAAGATTTGAACACACCTTACGATTTTTAAACTATACTTATCTTGCAATTTTATAAAAAATGAAAAATAAAATCCTCATATTCAATCCTCGTTCTGCTAAAGGCAAGCATAGAATCCCCAACTCTATTTTACAAGTGGGAGCTTCTATTTATGGTAAATACGATTTTGTTTTTGTAGATGGTAATCTTGAAAAAGATGCTTGGCAAAAAATAGATTCGTATTTTAAAACGGAAGACTTTAAATACTTTTGTTGCACTGTAATGCCTGGACCTCAACTAAAACAAGCCATTCCTTTTACTAAAAAAATTAAAGAAGATTATCCCAACACCATTACTATATGGGGTGGTTATTTTGCTTCCAATCAATATAAAGCTTCAATCACTTCTGGTTTTGTAGATTTTATTATTTCTGGTCCTGGGGATCGGGCTTTTCCTTTATTACTAAATTCCTGCATTTCGACTTCGCTCAATATAAACTCCAGCAGGAAGCTCTTAATTGAGAGCAAGGAAGCTTCAAACGATTCCGATATCCGTCGAAATGACAATTGGAAACAGGAGTTATTTTCAATTAAAACCCTCATCTACCTAAATTCTAAAGGAGAAATCATAAAAACTCCAAAAGAAGAATTGTTAGATCAAGACACATTACCTCCACTTCCTTATCAGCATTTAAATTCATTTTATCCACTTGAAAATTATTTAAGTAAAACTTTCCTCGGAAGAAATACCTTTAGTTACCATTCTAGTTTGGGTTGTCCTTTTACTTGTTCTTTTTGTGCGGTGGTTCCAATTTACGATGGTCGATGGAAAGCAAAATCGGCGGAATCTGTTTATAAAGACATCACTTATTTTAAAGAAAACTACGGAATTGAAGCCATCGAGTTTCACGATAACAACTTTTTTACTTCTAGAAAAAGAGTGGTAGAATTGTCTGAATTAATTAAAAATGATGGAATCACTTGGTGGGGAGAAGGCAGAATAGACACCATTAATAAATACACCGATTCTGAATTACAATTAATGAAAGACGCGGGTTGTAAAATGATATTCTTAGGTGCCGAAACCGGAAACGATGAAATCTTAAAACAAATGAATAAAGGTGGAACCCAAACAGGAGCCATTATCAAGGAATTTGTAAAACGATTATATCCTATCGGAATTATTCCCGAACTTTCTTTTGTATTAGGAATGCCAGCAGATTCACCAGAACAAGTAATGAAACAAATTATTTGGGACATTAACTTTATAAAAGAAATAAAAGTCATTAATCCAGATGCCGAAATTATTATTTACCTCTACAGCCCTGTGGCTACAGAAGGCTCTGAATTATATGAACAAATACAAAAAGCAGGTTTTAGTTTTCCACAACATTTAGAGGATTGGTTGGATCCTGCTTGGGAAAATTTCGATTTAAGAAAAAACCCATTAACACCTTGGTTAACTCCAGCGATGGTTGATAAAATTATGAATTTTGAAACGGTTCTCAACGGCTATTATCCCACAGCAACCGATTTTAGAATAAAAGGGATTAAGAAAAGTTTGCTGCAATTGGTTTCGGGTTGGAGATTTAAAACCGGATTTTATAAATACCCTTACGAAATAAAATTGTTACATAAAATATGGAAATATCGTCAACCGGAAACTCAGGGTTTTTATTCTGAGTAAAACAATAACTTACTTGTCTCGTCGAATTCAGTCGAGACGTATTACTTATTAAATAGTTCTCGATTGCGCTCGAACAGACAAAATATAAATGAAACTTCGGAATATCATAAAAAAAATCACCAATCCCTTTTTAAAAGCTGGGCTAGATTTTTATTACCGAAAGCCAAGAAAATACGCTTATCAAGATATTGAGGTTTTAGTACACCCTGAAGTATTTCCACCGCATTTAACTTTAAGCACTAAGATTCTTTTAGATTTTATTTCTGAAAAAGAGTTACAAAACAAAACTTTTTTAGAATTAGGCTGTGGCAGTGGAATTATCTCATTACTCGCTAGCAAAAAAGGGGCAAAAGTGACGGCTTCAGACATTAACAAAACGGCTTTAGAATATTTAGAAAAAGCTTCAAAAGAAAACAATCTTGAAGTAGCTTGTGTCTATTCCAATCTGTTTGAAAATTTACAAGGAAAGCATTTCGATTTTATCATCATTAATCCTCCTTATTATCCAAAAAAACCTAAAAACACTAAAGAAGAAGCCTGGTTTTGTGGAGAGGATTTTGAGTATTTTAAAAATCTGTTTCAACAGTTACCTTCATTTATTTCAGCCCGTGTATCGCCTAAAGCCTTAGCGGAGGGGCAAGAAAGCAACTCTTATATGATTCTTTCCGAGGATTGCAATATTGAAAAAATTAATAGTATTGCTTTAGAAAATGGTATTCAATTAAAAATGGTTCTTCAAACAAAAAAATCAGGGGAAGAAAACTTTATCTTCTCTATTCATTCAGAAAACGGTTTATAAAAAAATATGTAACTTGGTATGTTTAACAACTGAATGACTGCCAAAACTTTTTCTTTTTCTGCTTTAAAAAAACAGCAATTATTTTCGCTATTGATTCTGCTATTGTTATCAATTCAACTACAATATGCTCAAAATTTAAAGTTTAAACATTATGGTTTGCCAGAAGGTCTTTCACAGGAATCCATTACTAGCCTTGCAAAAGACAGTCTGGGATATTTGTGGATAGGTTCGGAAAATGGAATTTCGAGATTTGACGGCACACAATTTACATCTTTACTAAACAGTAATACTGAAATCAATATTGAAGGTGCCCAAATTACAAGTTTGCTTTCAGACAACTCAAATTTACTTTGGATTGGAACCGCACAAAGCGGCTTATTTGTTTATAATATATCAAGTCAAAAACTAGCGAAAATAGGGAATACAAACATAAAAGTAACGAGTATTGCTCGCGATGAAAACAACAGCATTTATGTTTCCTATTTAAACGATGGTATTTATAAAATAAGTAAAACAAATTCGGATTTCACTATTAGTAAAATAGCTGTTAGTTTACCGCAAATAACCCATTTGTTATATGTAAATAATACACTTTTTTGTAGTTCAGATACAGGGAAATTATTCGCTTTTAATCCAAATAGTTCTTCAGAAATAGCAGTTAAACAACTTAATAGCAAAAGCAACCTAGGAGTAATTAATAACCTTATTGCGACAAATAATGCTATTTGGATTTGTACAAATTCTGGACTTTATAAAATCGCTAAAGATTTAACAAGCATTGATGGGGTCTCAATAAAAAATCACAGCTCAAGTACTCAACAAAATTTTAATGTTTTTGATTTTGCTGAAATTAATTCTCAATATTATTTAGCAACAAACCTAGGTTTCTTAGAGTTAGACAAACAAAATTCTGAAGCTTCCCAATTTAAAATTCGTCATCACTATATTTCTAAAAACAAATACGACACAAATGCTCCAAATGGTAACGTAATAAACCATTTACTTCCAGCTGACGATGTGCTGTTTTTAGGAGGAATAACTTTAGACATTACACAAGTAAGTAAAAATAAAGCCATCCAATTGGTACGAAAAGAATTAAATATTGGCAATCCTTCCATCTTTTCATTTATAAAACACAACAACTATCTTTTTATCGGTACTGCAAATGGATTGGTGACTCAACATACGCAAACCAAACAGTTTTCAAAAATAGAATTGGCAAATGAAAGGATTAGAGACCTTGAAATAGATATAGACAACAACCTTTGGGTAGTTACAACCAATACCATTTATATTATTTCTTTAGACAATTTTTCGCCTAAAAACGTAGCAATTATTGCAACAATTCCTTTTAATAAAGTCGCAATTCGCAATTTATATAAAGACCATAACAACACGATTTGGGTAACAACACAAGGCGATGGGCTTTATTGGTTTACAGGAAACATATCGCAAAACAATTATAGTTGTAAACATTTTGAACCTGAAATTAGTAAGAATAAACTATCCTCTAATTTTATTTTAGAGTTAAATCAAGATGAGCAAAACAATTTTTGGGTAAGTACACAAACTGGTTTATGTAAATTAATATTTAATGGCAAAAATTATACAAAACCAATCTGCACACAATATTTCCAAGACAAAAAAGGACTTAAAAATAATGGCATTTTATCAACGTTTTTAGATGCTGAAAATAACCTTTGGATTGCCACCCATAATGGGCTTCATTTATATAATAATAAGGAGGATAATTTTACATACTTCGGAAAAAAAGAAGGTTTAACCAATACTTTTATTTACAATATTATTGAGGATAAACTCAACAACCTTTGGCTTACCACAAATGGAGGGCTTTTTAGGTTTAATAAAACCACTAAAGTATTTTCTAATTACACACCAAAAGATGGGTTACAAAGTTTAGAATTTAACCTTGGTGCTGCTTTTAATGACAAAAATACAAACGAATTATATTTTGGAGGTATTAATGGTTTTAACATTATTAACCCTTCTAAAATTGATAACCTTGATAAAGAAAGCCAACTAATTTTTACAAGTTTTTCTATTAAAGACAAAGATGTTTTGCCAGAAATTAACAGTGAAAAACTTAGTCAGAATATTACTTTAACTGAAGAAATTCAAATTAATTATAACGATTTTCCTGTAAATTTAAGTTTTTCGGCACTTGACTTTAGGCCAAATAGCAACCTACAATATGTTTATAAATTATTACCCGACGATACCCAATGGAATTCATTAAACGATAAAAATTCTATTCAATTACTTACACTTTCACCCAAAACTTACACTTTGCAAATTCAAGGTGTATCGCGAGGTAAAATTTGGAATAAGGCTCCTCTACAACTAAGCCTAGATGTAAAACCTCCTTGGTATAGAAGTAATTTTGCATACCTAACCTATTTAGTACTTTTTCTCTCGCTTGTATATCTGTATTATAAAATAACGCTACAACGAAAACTTGCTGGGCAGGAAGCAAAACGTTTACAGGATTTAGATGATTTAAAATCCCGATTCATCACCAATATCACTCATGAATTTAGAACACCATTAACCATTATTTTAGGGTATTTGGGTAATTTAAAAGAACAATTTTCTGCCAAAAAAGAAACAATATCATCACTTGAAACCATTGAAAAAAATAGTAATAACCTTCTTGGATTGGTCAATCAAATGCTAGATTTAGCCAAATTAGAACAAGGAAAATTACAACTTAATTATAAAAACAGCAATGTGGTTTCTTATGTAAAACATCTTACCAATAGCTTCTTAAGTATTGCTGAAGACAATAAAGTACAACTAATATTTGCTTCAGAACAAGAGGAAATTAAAATGGATTTTGATGCTGAAAAACTTCGTCAAATCATCACCAATTTACTTTCAAATGCACTTAAATTTACTTCCGAAGAAAAAAAGGTTGAAATAACACTTTCTCGAATAACTAAAAATGGAAAACTCCAATTAAAAATAGAAGTTAAAGATCAAGGCTGTGGAATAAACGATGTAGAGTTAAATAAAATTTTTGATCGCTTTTATCAAGCGCAATCAGATACTTTGAAAGTCTCACAAGGTACGGGAATCGGTCTAGCACTTACCAAAGAACTCACCCATTTAATGAAAGGCCGTATTTCTGTTATTTCTGAAATAGGAACAGGAAGTACCTTTACAGTACTACTTCCTATCACACAAAATGCCCAAGAAGCAACTGTAAACACAGAAGATTTTCACGCCACTATCGGCAAAACCGAAGTACTTCCAGCTGTTGGGAGCAGTAATAAAGATGCAGATAACCATATTTTAATAGTTGACGACAATACAGATATGGCAAATTATATTAGCTCTTGTTTATCTGATGATTACCAAATAACACACGCTCCAGATGGCTCCAAAGGTTTAGACAAAGCTATGGCGCAAATTCCAGATCTTATTATTTCGGATGTAATGATGCCCGTAATGGATGGTTTTGAAATGACACAAAAACTACAACAACACGAAGCTACCAACCATATTCCTATTATCATTCTGACTTCTAAAGCGATGCAAGAAGAAAAAATAGAAGGTTTAGTAAGTGGTGCAGATGCTTATTTAACTAAACCCTTTAGTAAGAAAGAATTGCAAATTCGCATAGCCAATCTTATTGCAAAACGAAAAAACTTACAAGAACGCTATCAAACAGAAGTTGTTGTTCAACAAAAAAAGAAAGTAAAAACTAGTACTGATAAAAATATTATTTTTTTAAACAAAGCAATAGATTGCATTCATCTATTTATTGAAGACAATACCTTTAATTCAGAAAAATTAGCGAGGGAGTTGGGCTTAAGCGACTCCCAATTATACCGAAAATTAAAAGCAATCTCAAATACCTCAACGGCAATTTTTATTAGAAATATACGACTCGAAAAAGCAAAAGAGTTGCTACAAACCACAGACTTAACCATTTCAGAAATTGCCTATGCAACAGGATTTAATGATCCAAGTTGGTTTAGTAAAACATTCAAAATTACTTTTGGCGAAAGCCCTACAGAAATACGTAAATAACCCTTCTCATTTTGTTTGTCATTTAAACGACCAAAGTAAGTATCTCGTAAGACAGGGCAACAAGCTTGATTTCTGACAAAATACTCCATGATTTTGCACAAATACTCCATGCTTAAAAATAGGCTTACGGCTACTTTTGTAGAGCAATAGATGGAACTTTTTTTGTCCCAACAAAAACAATACCTCCCTGCACATTTATTAACCAACATCTATTGCATTTTCAAAAACATAGTATCATGAAAATACAACTAACTATTATTTTTGTTTGTCTTTCCTTTTGGGCAACAGCACAAGTAGGTATTGGAAATACAGATCCCAAAGCCAGTTTAGATATTACTGCAAGCAATGCAGCTACACCTAGTAATACAGATGGTTTACTAATACCACGAGTAGATGAATTTCCAGTAACAGATCCAACAGCCGCACAAGATGGTATGATGGTCTTTGTTACTGGAGCTGGCACACCGAGTAAAGGATTTTACTACTGGGATAATACAGGTGTCAGTTGGATAAATGTTAATAATGGTGGAGATTCAGATTGGTATGAAACCGGAGATACACCCCCAAATGATATTAACGATAATATGTATACATACGGTAATGTAGGTATAGGAACTCCAACAACAGGGAATTACACTAATGCTAGTAGAACTCTTTCAATTATGGCAGAAAACACTGCAGCTCCTATTGATCCAGCTTTTATTGAAATTATAGGAAATACAGGAATGACAAATTCAGTAGTAGGAGGAATACATTTTGAAAATTTACCAGGAAGTTCCTATGGAAATGGAATTGCACGAATAGAAGCATTATTAAATGGTTCTACAAATTTTGCTGGTAGTCTTGCTTTTTTTACAGGTGATATGTCTGGAAATCTTTTAGAAAGAATGAGAGTATCTGATAATGGTTCTATTTACATTGGTACAGAAAACCCTGGTGGGCGATTATATATTGAAGGAAGTTTTATTTTAAGAGATGGGAATGAAGGTAATAATAAAATTCTTCGATCTGATGCTTTTGGAACTGCTTCCTGGGTAAACGCTAGTTCTATTTTTACAGATACTGACAACCAAGACCTATCTCTAACCGGAAATACTTTAAGCCTTACAAACGATGCTACAACAGTGAACTTATCAGGTTATTTAGACAATACTGACAACCAAAACTTAACAGGAGCAACACTCACAGGAACTTCCTTACAAATAGATATAGAAAATGGATCTTCTACTTCTGTAGATTTGGTAGGTTTACAAGATGGTACTGGCACAGACGACCAAACCGTAGATACTTTTAACTTTAACACGGGCACTAATATTCTAACACTTGAAGTAGAAAATGATGGCCTTGCTGCTCAAACAGTAGATTTATCAACACTTCAAGATGGTACTGGGACGGATAACCAAAATTTAACAGGAGCAACTCTCACAGGAACTTCTTTACAAATAGATATAGAAAATGGATCTTCTACTTCTGTAGATTTGGTAGGTTTACAGGATGGCACAGGTACCGATAACCAAACCATAGACACCTTTAGTTTTAACACAGCCACAAACGTTCTTACTTTAGAGGTTGAAGATGATGGTGTAGCTGCTCAAACAGTAGATTTATCCACACTTCAAGATGGTACTGGAACAGACAACCAAGACTTATCTCTAACCGCAAATACTTTAAGCCTTACAAACGATGCTACAACGGTGAACTTATCAGGCTATTTAGATAATACAGATAACCAAGACCTATCTCTATCCACAAACACTTTAAGCTTAACAAACGATGCTACAACGGTGAACTTATCAGGCTATTTAGACAATACTGACAACCAAAACCTAACGCTATCCACAAACACTTTAAGCTTAACTAATGACGCCACAACAGTTGACTTATCAGGTTATTTAGACAATACAGATAATCAAAACCTTACCGGAGCAACACTCACAGGAACTTCTTTACAAATTGATATCCAAAATGGATCTTCTACCACTGTAGATTTGGCAGGTTTACAAGACGGTGACACCCAAAACACGCTAGACCAAGCCTATGACGAAGGTGGTGCAGCAGGTTCTGGAAGAACCATTTATGCTACAGATGGAGCTGTTACTATTGCTGGCGAAGATGGCTTTTTGGTAACAGGTACTCTAGGTTCTGGTGATGTAGCACCAATAGGGATTGGTATCCAAATGTTTTTTAACCCAAGAACGGCTAGCTTTAGATCTGGTAATTATGCAGGCTCTATAGGAAATTACTCAACAGCGTTAGGAACTATAGTTACTGCATCTGGTGTTGCTTCTACAGCTTTAGGAAGTACTGGTGTTGCATCAGGTAATTATTCTTTTTCGGTTGGATATAATAATACCGCTTCAGGTACTGGTTCTATGGCATTAGGGTATGCTACAGAAGCAACTGGAGATTACTCATTTAGTTTGGGTCAATCAACTACAGCTTCAGGCTCTCATTCGTTTGCCATGGGTGGTTTTGGCTCAACAGCTTCAGGTGATCACTCTTTTTCCATGGGAACAAGTACTGCCTCAGGGAATTATTCTGCGGCAATAGGTGTAACCAATACGGCTTCAGCTATAGGTTCAATCGCTATGGGGCAAAATAATACCGCATCTGGTAGTAGTTCATCTGCATTTGGAAGAGAAAACACTTCTCCTTCGTTCTCAGAAACTACACTTGGTCTTTTTTCAACAGAATACACACCAAATAGTACAAGTTTTCATAATGATACTGATAGAATATTTACAGTAGGAAATGGCACATCAAACGCAAACAGAAGCAACGCTCTTACGATTTACAAAAGTGGGTTATTAAATATTAATGATGAGTATAATATGCCACTTACAGATGGTACAGTGAATCAAATTATGCAAACAGATGGAGCAGGACAAGTATCTTTTGTAGATGTTTCTGATGTTTCAACCTTTGCTGCTGCAAAAATACTTATGTCTGCAAATCAGTCTTTTACAGGCAATAGTTGGGATAAAATTAATTTTGATACGGTAAGCTTCGATTTAACCACAAATTTTAATACAACAAATACACGTTTTAATGTAACTACAGCTGGAATATATCGTATTAATGCATCGTTTCATTCCAATGCAACAAGTAGTTCTACCAACTCATTTGGTGTTGCTGTTTATGTAAATGGCTCAATAAATAAAAGGGTACAAATGGCACATTATGGAAATGGTTTAATACAACGCGATATTTCTACCTTAATAGACTTAGCGGTTTCAGATAAAATAGAAATTTATATCTATCACACAGGAGCAATAACAATAGATTCAAATGGAGGAAAAACATCCTTTGAAATTGAACGAATAAGATAAATTTTATAGTTGAGTTTTATTTAACTATGTTTTGAGAGCCACGATGGGGAAGTGGCAACAAACCCTTGAAATTTCAAGGGTTTGTTTTTTAAACTAATAAATTACAACACAAACCGATAGGTCATTTTAATTAAAAAGGTATTTTCGGGTTGTTGACTAAATAATTGTTCATCTAGTATAGTGCTAAAATCATTTAAAGCATCACCAAAACTGGTGATCCCTTGTGACCAAACAAAGAAAATTTCGGAACCTGGAATGTATTCCCAACGCAACACCAAATTAGATCGGTATTGAACAAAAGAGAAATTAGGATCGCCAAAACTATAATCGGTAGTACCATCTTGATTTTCATCTACACTGTATAGTCCATCTTCAAATGAAATCTGATTGTTGTTATACCAAGTAACACGGTCGTTTAAGTTTTCTGCTGTAGCATCATTTACATAATTAAAGCTAGAATATTTTCCACGAGCAATAGAAGGTTGCCCGTAATACTGAAGCGTTAAATTTGGATTAAATGTATAGTTAACTCTAAGTGTTGCACTTAAGGTTTCTTGGTCAATTCCACTCATAATATAACGTGAAGTGCCAACAAAGTCCTGTTGAGTAACATATTGCGTTTTATTGGGATTGATTTGATATTCTGTGGAAAGCGACAAATTTAAAGCATTAATAGGTTGGTAGTTTAATCGAACCACATAACGCCGCATTGAAAAGTTATTTTGTTTTGCTTGAGAATACACATAGCCTAAAGTTCCGCTTAATTTTTTTGTGCGATCGGTTCCAGAGAAAAAATAAAAAAAATGTTCATCAGACCAGCGCCAACGAGGCCCTCCTCTTAAAACGGTGTTACTATAAATTCTAGGTTTATAGGCTACTCCGCCATCGCTCCACCAATTATTTTTATAATTAATTTCTCCCTTTAGTTCAAACTGAATTCTGTTGTAATTTCCTTCAAAATCATAGGTTGAAAATTGTTCAAATCCAATTTCTGCATACCGATACCAAGAAGTTGGTATATTAAATTCTCTTGTAACATTGGCATACTGAAAAATACGATCTGCTTGTCGTAAAAAACCAATATCATTGAGTTCTAATTCTGGAGAACGCCAATTTCCTCCAATATTATAAGTCCAATTTCCTCCTCCTTGTTTTCCAAATTCTAACATTCCTCCTGTTCCTGTTAAAGAGGTTTTAGTTGGATCTACTGATACGTGACTTGCATCTTCACGCTGAAAAAGGTGTGTTAAGGACATTTGCGTATTTAATATTGCTTCTTCACTTCCATTGACATTGCTTAAAACAAAATCGCCTTTTATATAATATTTCCGATCGTTCCAATTATGTTTAAAATCTATTCCTCCTGTGTAAGCACTTTCTCGAAGAAAATCTAGATTTCCTTCTAACTTTCTATTTACTGACGTAAAAATTCCTCCTATATAGGTGTTGTTATCATTAAAATCTTTTTGCAACCTCCCTACCAAATAATTGGTTAATGGTTCCACAATTTCTTCTCGTTTTTCTCCTATTTCATTCAATCCATCCAGAAAATCTTGATCATCACTAAGTTCGATTTCGGCATATTCTTTGGCGGTTACACTTTCTAAAACCCCAATAGACCAGCCATCTTTTGTTTTTCCGCTAAATTTTGCAGCTCCTAAAATGGTGGTGTTATTTGGTACATCTTCATATTCTCCTTTACTAAGATCGGCTGTAGAATACCCTTGTGGGCTTCTTCCAATTCTACGAGAAAAGAATAAATTATCCTGACCTCCTCCTACTTGATAATCAAAAATATTTTTATTTTCTACAAAGAAAGGACGTTGTTCTCTAAAGAATATTTCGAAGCCATCTAAAGCAATAGCTCCGGGATCTGCTTCTACTTGACCAAAATCTGGATTTACTGTTACATCTACCGTAAGGTCGTTGGTGATTCCTATTTTGGCATCGAGACCTACTGAAAATTTTGTATCGGTTCCATCTCTAAATGGATTTCCTGGCTCTTCAGGATAGGTATCTAATTGTGCCAATCCGTAGGGCTGAATTTCCAATTGTTTTTGGGGTTTTAGTCCTCTTAACCCTTTTAACAAACCATATTCACTTACCCAACCTGGTGGATTCGGTAATACATGTTGCCATAGGGATCGTTCATCGGTTCTAAAATACCGACGCATCATTTGCAGACCCCATACTTGTTCTTCTTCATTTCCGAAGCGCAATTGTGATAATGGAATTCTAAATTCTGCATTCCAACCCTCATCGGTAATTTGAGTTTTTACATACCAAATTGGGTTCCAACTTGCATCAAAATCATCACCATTTAATGAGATAAATTCATCTCCCTTAACTCCCGCAGCAGTAATGGTGAAAGAAAAAGCGGTTCGTTTATCGTGATTGCTATCCAAATGCACCTCTACATAATCACCTTCAAATCCATCACGTCTGGCAAGTCTTCTTTCTATTTTATCTGGTTCAGCATCAAAACTAACTACCGCAAAATAGATGTTTTTATCATCGTAAAGAATTTTGAATTTGGTTTCCTCGGTAGGAGGCGCACCATTATCGGGTTTGTTTTGTGTGAAATCTGTTGCCCATTCAACAGTATTCCAAACCCCTTCATCAAAAAAAGCATCAATTTTTGGGGCTTCATTATTCCCTATATGTTTTGTAGTATAATTTCTTGGAGTAGGTTTTTTTGTTTCTTCTTGAGCAATTCCTAGTATTGAAAAACAGAAACTGAAAGCAAAAAAAAGGACAAATTTTTTCATTTTAAATAATGGTTTCTAAAGAGACATAAATTTCGGGAAAATGTTACAGTTTAACGTGTTTTTTAGACAATTTTAACTTTGAAAAACAGATTTAAATTAATTCCGTTTTAATTCAGAAAAATAAAAACGCAACTGTTTGTTATTCTATTTAATAGTATTACATTTGCAGCCCTCAAAACAGCAATTATTTGCTATTAAGGACAAAGCTCTTAACTGGGCAATACAATGATTTATTAACAATAAGACAAAGAACTAAATGGATACATTAAGTTACAAAACAGTATCTGCTAACAAAAACACTGTAAACAAAGAGTGGTTATTGGTAGATGCGGACGGCCAAGCAT
>JAJRQR010000164.1 GCA_024280145.1 Bacteroidota bacterium | reverse complement strand
TCACCACTCACCACTCACCACTCACCACTCACCACTCACTACTCACTACTCACTAATAACCCATTAATTCTGTAAAAATAGAAAAGTATTTTCGTCTACAACAATATGTGTTTAAAATTATAGTTTATTATTCTGTAAAATAGTAAGATATTTGTCCAAATTTAAAAGCTTGAAGAAGAAATTATTTATTGTTTTATTACTGCTTTCTATTGCTGTTAATTCACAAACTGTTAGGAAATATTCTAATGAGTTTATGAATATTGGTGTAGATGCCGCTGCTTTTGGAATGGCGAATGCTGTTACGGCTTCAACTGCAAACGTAAATTCTGGTTATTGGAACCCAGCGGGATTATTAGCTCTGGAAGACAATCAATTCTCTTTAATGCACGCCTCCTATTTTGCTAATATTGCCAATTACGATTATGGTGCATTTGCAATGGCTTTGGACGATCGCAGTGCAGTTGCGATTTCTATTATCAGATTTGGAGTTGATGATATTTTAAACACAACACAATTAATTGACGATCAAGGAAATATTGATTACAGTCGGATTAGCCTGTTTTCAACGGTAGATTATGGCGTTACTTTCTCCTATGCAAGAGCTTTGCCTTTGGACGGATTAAACCTTGGAGTAAATGCTAAAGTAATAAGACGAATTATTGGCGATTTTGCTTCCTCTTGGGGTTTTGGACTTGATTTAGGACTTCAGTTCAATAAAAACGATTGGCAATTTGGGGTGATGGTTCGTGATATTACTACCACTTTTAATGCTTGGGCAATAGATGAAGAAAAGTTTGCTGAAGTACAAGGAGCGGTTGTTGGACAAAATCAAGAACTACCCGAAACTACCGAAATTACCATTCCAAAATTAAATATAGGGGTGTCAAGAAAATTTATTTTTCATTATGATTATGTGCTGTTAGCTGAAGTAGATTTGAATTTCCGTTTTGCGGAAACCAACGATATTATTTCGACATCATTTGCTAGTATTACTCCTGCTTTAGGCTTAGAATTTGGATATATAGACCTAATATTTATAAGAGCTGGTATGGGGAATTTTCAGAACATTACTCAATTGGATGGAAGCGATTCTGTAGCCTTTCAACCAAATATTGGTATTGGATTTAAATATAAAGGAATTCAAATAGATTATGCATTAACCGATATTGGTGATCAAAGTGCCGCCTTGTATTCTAATATTTTTTCGCTTACTTTGGACTGGAGTTTGTTTCGATAGTTATAATGATTGAATCTCATTGCGAGGAACCTTTTCCGTGACGAAGCAACCTCTTGAAACCAAGCCAATATTAAAAACAAAATCTTGAAAAAATACTACTTTCTTTTCTTAATACTATTCGTTTATTTCTTCGGAAATGCACAAGGAATTCAACTTTCTGAAAAGGCAGAAATAAGTATTTTAACCATTGGCCCAGGCGATAATCTGAATGATAGTTTTGGCCATAATGGTTTCAGAGTTAAAGATCCAACATTAAATATTGATGTGGTTTATAACTATGGGACATACGATTTTAATACTCCTTACTTTTTATTAAAATTTGCCAGAGGAAAGCTTTTATACAAAGTAGATGATAACAATTTCACTCCTTTTTACAACTATTATGTACGTCAAAATCGTTGGATAAACGAACAAGTTTTAAATATCTCACAAGAAGACAAACAGGCTTTATTTAACTTTCTTTTAAATAATGTAAAACCTGAAAACAGGGATTATATGTACGATTTCCTATTTGATAATTGTGCAACAAGAATTAGAGATGTCTTGGTTGAAGTTTTAGGAAATGATTTAAAATACCAAGAAAATATTTTTGATGAAGAATATACGTTTAGAGAACTGATCCAGAAAAATGTATATTGGAATTCTTGGGGAAGTTTCGGAATGGATATCGCAATAGGTGCTGTTGTAGACCAAAAAGCAACCGAATGGCAATATCAATTTTTACCAAATTATGTTATGGAAGCTGCAAATAACGCTACTATTGCTAATTCAAGTAAGCTCGTTAAATCTAATACTCGAATTTTTAAAGGCACTCCTAAAAGACTAAAACAAAACTTTTTTACAAGTCCCTTGTTTGTAATGGGTATATTAGGATTTATAATACTTTTCATCACTTATAAAGACTATAAAAACAATGCTCGAAGTCGATATTTAGACAGTATTATTTATACTACTACAGGAATAATCGGTGTATTCTTACTCTTACTTTGGTTTGGAACTGACCATTCCACCACCGCAAATAATTATAATTTATTATGGGCACTTCCATTATCCTTAGTATTCAGTTTTACGATTTCCAAAAAGAATCTTCCTACTTGGATTCGAAAATATATTTTCTTTCAAATACTAATGTTTGCATTACTAGCAATCCATTGGATAACTGGTGTACAGGCTTTTGCTTATGGCTTGATTCCACTATTCTTTGCATTATTTATAAGGTATATTTATTTATTAAAATATTTTAAGAAAGTGTAATTAATCTTTTGAAGATTTCTTACATCAGGAAACTTCTTTCAATTAATAAGATGAGACTGTCTAAAAAGCAAGAATTAAACTTATTTGTCTCCTTGAGCGCAGTCGAAAGGTTCTTGTATGTAGCAAATTATTGTTTTCGACTATGCTCAAACTGACATAAAATCAACTTTTTAGACAGTCTCCTTATTGTCCTCTAAAGAAAATAATCGTACTCAAGGTTTTAAAAACAATGCTAATATCAAGAAAAAAACTACGGTGTTTAATGTAGAATAAATCGTATTGCAATTTCTCTAAGGCATCATCTGTAGTAACACCATAACTTGCATTTACCTGTGCCCAACCTGTTACCCCTGGTTTCACAATATGACGTACTTCATAAAAAGGAATTTTTTCAGAAAGCTCTTTTACAAAAACAGGGCGTTCGGGTCTAGGTCCAATCACACTCATGTTTCCTAAAATAACATTGATAAACTGCGGAATTTCATCCAAACGAGATTTCCTGAGAAAACGTCCAAATTTGGTTACTCTAGAATCTTTTTTGGAAGCATACTTTGCACCATCTTTTTCAGCATCGGTGACCATACTCCGAAGTTTGTAAATTTTAAAATGCTTTCCGTTTCTTCCTACTCGTTGCTGTGTGTAAAATAAGGGGCCTTTATTGGCAAATAAATTTCCGGTGATAATTATTGGCAAAATCAGCAAACCAAATGTCAATCCTATTATAGAAAATATAAGATCTAACAATCGGTGAAAAAACAAGTACAATTTATTCTGGTTACTTCGGCTAAAAGGAAAATACCTGTAAAAATCTTTATCTACATGTTGTACAGGAACTCGATGCGTAATCTCTTCATATACTTGAGTATATTCTCTAATGGGCACTCCTTTTTCTAACAAATTGATTAATTGATTGTAGAGCTTTACGGTAATTTCATCATCTTGTGAAGTAGCCACCACAATTTCAGAAACTTGATGCTTTTCAATTATATCGATGACATTATTTACATTAAACTCTAAAACGTTTTCAGCCTGATAATGTGTAAAATGTTTTACGTCGGTGTTTATAAATCCGATGACTTTATAGTTGGGATCCGATTTATGTAAAGAAGTTATAATAGTGTCCAATTCTGCAGTATTACAAAGCAGCAAGACCCTTTTAAAGTATCGTGGTGCAGAGATTAATACAATATATAAATACCGCCAAACAAACAACGAAAGGTTAACTGAAATATAAAAATAAACGATTTGCAACCTGTTTTCAGGAAGCATAGGGGTATAAAACGGAGTTAATAAATAAAAGAGTACGGTAACAGAAGAAGTAAGAATGATGTTTTGAATTACCACTTCAAACTTACTTGCTTTTTGCAGATCGTACAATTCAAATATAGTCGCAAAAACCATTAAATAAACTGCTAAAACGATGGACCAAACCCAATGTTC
>JAJRQR010000163.1 GCA_024280145.1 Bacteroidota bacterium | reverse complement strand
TTATATTCTATTTATTTATATACTTGTTGTTTTGTGTATACATATTTCAGGACGGGTCATAATGCACCACAACGGTCTCGGCTATGAAAAGTTGCGTGGGTTAGCACTTAACTTTATAAGTACACATGAAGCTGAAAATTCCACAAAAATTTTCAGATGTAATAAGAGCAAGTAATTACTTATAGCCATTGTTGGCATACGTTTTTTTTAAATTGTTATGTTTTTAATTTCGCAATTGGAGTTCCTTTAAGACTCTCTCTAACTAAATTGGAAATAAAAATAGTAAATGATTCAATATCTCCTTCAACACTTGCTTTTTCCAATGAATTCATATATGTTTTGCGTTCTTCGACTGGAATTACTGTCCAAGGATATCCCCCGGATGCAAGCATTAAATTCATTAAAAATCTAGCCATTCTTCCATTACCATCCATGTATGGATGAATATATACAAAGATAAAATGACCAAGTACAGCCCGAACTCCTGCATTACTTTCCTTTTCCAATAATTCGAATAGGATTGGCATTGCGTCTCTTACTGCATCTTTATTCAGTGGAACATGTTGTGATTGTGAAATATATACTTGATTTGTTCTGTATCCAGCCAAATCTGATACCTTTAAAATCCCAACTGTAACACTAGGAGCGAATAATTCTTGGTACCATTTAGTATGATCCTGGTCCGCAACGGTCCCTGAATTGGTACCACTTAGAATTTTTTTAATACTACTTTTTATTGATTGGGTAGCTTGCCAATAACCTCTAGCAGCCATTGCATCTCGCTGATTTTTATCTTCGTTATTTTCTTCGATATTCCAATTGCCACTTCTTACTTTTTCAATTAGGTCCACAGATACAGTATACCTTTCAATAGATAAGGAATGGTATGCATCAGTCAGATATATTTGGTCCACAGAGTTCAAATATTCTTCATGATTTTTGGCAAGTCCTGGACCATCAGGAAAATTTTTGATTACTACTTTTCTGTATTCTTCCCACATGAGTTTTATTCTATTTGCATATGGTGACTTTTCTCTAAAGGATAGTTTAATCGATAGTTTATTCTCAAAAGGATCTATTTCTCTCACATTGAAATCTGCCATTTTCATTGTAGATACAATTTCGTCAGCTATTCGTATTTGACCAATATTTCGAAATGCTCCAGCTAATCTGCCTGCAATTACCGAATGTGAGCCATCTAATAGTTGTTTAAGTAATTCAGATGAGTCAGGTATTAATGCTAAAATAGTCCTCATGTCAGTCGAATTTTTTTCAAACATTGTTGGTGAACAATTAATTAAAGCAGAAGTAATAGTTAATATTCTTATTCCGTCTACTTCTATTATCTCCGCTGTATTTGGTAACGGAGATTTCATTTCAAATAATGAGGTATTATGTAAAAGGGGGATATTCTTATTTGGTGCTTTAGGGCTACGAATAATTAATTGACTTGGAACTGTGTTATTGCCTGAATGCATTAAAATTGATTGCTCTGCAGAAATACAATAACCATTGTTAGATTTATCTTTTAAATATCTTGAACAAAACTGCCAGTATGATGTGTACCAAGAAGTACTATCCCCTAAATTTTCACTTGGATTTGCTGCGATATACCAACCTTTGGCGACTTCTTTTAAAAATCCATTTTTGGTAAGTCGTTCGCGATGTGTTCTGTTTATTTCAGATGTTTTTATTGCTACAATGTTTTGTTCTTCTTGAATTTCGCGAAGAATCTGAAGTGATGCTGCAAGTTTTTCTCCTGGTGTAGCCATATGAATAAATGCTGTTTTTTATATTAATTGCAATTCTATTTTTGTGTCAAATTTAGCCTAGTGAGACGTGTTCTAATTAGCCTTGCGTGCTGAATGAAAACTAGCCTTGCGTGATGCACTAAAATTAGCCTTACGTGCAAATATACTAAAACTTATTCAAAATGAAAGATTTATAACTGATTTGTTCAAATGTATACCAACTTCCGGATATCATCACTCAACAACAATCATCTTCAAGGTCTTTACCTTTCCGTTAACTGATAGTTTACAATAATAAGTTCCTGTTTTTAGATTTAATTGATCTAAATGAATTAGAAAAATATACTTTCCGTAGTCCTTTTCTTCATTTTCTAAAATGGTAAAAACTTCTCTTCCTTGCGTGTCGTATAATTTCAGACTTACATTAGATAAATCATGCAATTTAAAAGAAACATAACTAATATTACTAGCCGGATTTGGATACTGTATGGCTTTATTTACACTTTCAGAAGAATTATCTGAAACACCTAAAACTTCAAATGGAGTTACATCTGTCCAAATACTTAATTGTCCACTTTGTAATCGGGTCCATATAGGTCGAACAACATTATCGTGTACCGAAACATTTGTATAATCGCCAAAAAATATTCCTGAGCTTGGTAAAAACGGACTTTCACTTACTTGGTAATTCACAAAGGTTTCCCCACCATCAGTAGAGTATGCCATATAAACATCGGTATTATTATCATTATAGTTTCTTCGGTCGTAATAAATAAAATGAAGTATTCCATTGGTTTGATCGATATCCATCCAAGTAAAAAACTGTTGTTTTCCTGCAGGATCGTCATTAACTCTTTTTTCAGTACTCCAAGTTTCACCACCATCCGTAGATTTTGTTAACCAAACATCAACATCGTTGGCTCCATTTCGCTGGTCACTCCAATTAATATAAATAGTTCCGTGATTGGGTCCTTCGCTTAAATCGCATTTGGTAATTGGCATTCCGTTGGCTCTATCTATTCCTGAAATACTATAATCCCAGCCTCCAGGCATCGAATTAACAGCAATTTCTTCAGTTAACCAAGTATCACCATCATCCAACGATTTATTAAAAACAATTCCGTTAGGTCCTGCCCAAGCTACATATATTTCGCCATTAGGTCCTAATGCAGGTGTTGCCCCTTCAACCGTATCATCTTCATCTATACAATTTCCATCTACAATATTTATAGGAATTGCTTGTGACCAGGTATCACCCGCATCTTCAGACTTTGAAAACATTATTTTCGATTTACAAGACGAACTTGAACTTCCGTAGCTATCAAATTGCGTCCAAGTCATATAAATGGTTCCAGTATTTTTATCAACTATCGTCCAATGCTTGTCCTGAGCCTTAGTTCCGTTTAAACCGGTATAGGTTCCATCGTTCCATGACTGACCGTTATCAATAGATTTCTGACAAACAATACGGTCTATCCAATTTCCACTTGTAGGGTTTGATAAATGAAAGAAATAAAAATTCCCATACGGATCCACATCAATTACTGGATCACCCCAAACTCCATAAGCACTAGAAGTTAATGTTCCTGTATTCCAACTTTGCCCAGCATCGCTACTAAAATAATAGTTGTTTAAATTTGCACCCGCAACTATTAAATCGGTATTTAATGGATGTACCTTAATAGAAGGCTCGTTAGGTGAAAAAGAATTGCTAATCATCACATTTTGTGACCAAAGAAAAGAGGTTGTAAAAATAAATAGTAATAAGGAGACATTGTTTTTGAAAGTTTTCATAGCTTTAAATCTTTAATTTTCTATAAAATTACGCATTAAAAATCAAACTATAATGAAACGAAATCACTTTTTAAAATTACTCTGTATAGGAGGTTTTCTAGTTTTTTTAATTTCATTAAACTCCTTTACTTTTCTTCAAGATATGTTTAGTCAAAACCAATTAATAGGAAAAGGAAATCCTGATATTATAGGTAATTCCTATACTTCAAAAATGCACAAGGAAGCGAAAGTTGCTTTTGAAGAAATGAAAAATAAAGCCTCAAGAGAAGGAATTAAGATTGAAGTTGTTTCCGCTTACAGAAGCTTTCAAAGACAGAAAGAAATATTTGAAGGAAAGTATAAAAAATACACAACGCAAGGATTAAGCCCTTCAGAAGCAATCAACAAAATTATCGAATATTCTACCATTCCTGGGACTTCTCGTCATCATTGGGGAACCGATATCGATATTATTGATGGAAATTATCCAAAACCAAAAAATGTTTTAGTGGAAGAAAACTTTTACGGTGATGGTCCATATTGCAAACTTAAAGAATGGTTAGATGAACATTCTGAATCCTTTGGTTTTTACGAAGTCTATACAAACAATCCAAATCGAAAAGGTTTTAAATACGAACCTTGGCATTTTTCTTATGCACCTGCTTCAAAACCGATGCTTCGGGAGTATAAAAAATTAGATTTAATAACAATACTTCAAGAAGAAAACATTCTTGGAAGTGATTATTTTTCAGAAGAATTTATTCAAAAATACCGCAGTCAAAACATTTTAGATATTAATCCAGATTTACAATAGTGTGATTATCTTTGCATTTTACAAACCACATGAATAAGAAAGTACTTTTATTAATTTTAGATGGTTGGGGAGTTACCCAAGACCCAAAAGTTTCGGCAATCGCTCAGGCGAAAACTCCTTTTATTGATTCCCTTTATACCAAATTTCCAAATGCAAAATTACGAACAGATGGTATGAATGTTGGTTTACCCGAAGGTCAAATGGGAAATAGCGAAGTAGGACATATGAATTTAGGTGCTGGTCGTATTGTTTACCAAGATTTGGTAAAAGTAAATCTCGCTGTAAAAAGCAATACTTTAAAAGACGAACCTGTTTTAAAACAAGCTTTTGAATATGCTAAAACCTACGATAAAAACGTTCATTTTTTAGGCTTGGTTTCCGATGGTGGTGTTCATTCTCATATCAATCATTTAAAAGGTTTGGTGAGTGCTGCTCACAACGAGGGGTTGGAAAATGTATTTATCCACGCTTTTACAGATGGTCGTGATGTAGACCCACATTCGGGTGCTGGATTTATAGAAGAACTTCAAAATCATTTAGATAAAACTACGGGGAAAATCGCTTCTGTTATTGGTCGTTATTTTGCAATGGATCGTGATAAACGCTGGGAACGTGTTAAAAAAGCGTATGATTTGTTGCACTTCGGAAAGGGAGAAAAATCTACAAATGCAGTTGAAAGCATTAAAGAAAGTTATAAAAACGGAATTACAGATGAATTTTTAGAACCAATTGTAATTACTAAAAACAATCAGCCAATTACTAAAATCGAAAAAGATGATGTGGTTATTTTCTTCAATTTTAGAACCGATCGTGGAAGACAATTAACTCAGGTTTTGAGTCAGGAAAATTTTGAAGAATTCGGAATGAATCGCATTCCTCTTTTTTATGTAACACTTACCAATTACGACCATTCTTTTGAAGGAATTAAAGTAATTTACAACAAGGAAGATGTAAAAGAAACCTTGGGCGAAGTTTTAGAAAAACATCAAAAAAAACAAATCCGAATTGCTGAAACCGAAAAATACCCACACGTAACTTTTTTCTTTTCGGGAGGAAGAGAAAAACCTTTTGAAGGGGAATCTCGTATTTTATGTCCTTCACCAAAAGTGGCAACCTATGACCTTCAACCTGAAATGAGCGCATATCAAGTTCGTGATAAAATCATTCCAGAAATCAATACCCAATCGGCAGATTTTATTTGCTTAAATTTTGCAAATACCGATATGGTTGGACATACCGGAATTATGGAAGCGGCTGTAAAAGCTTGTGAAACCATAGATTCCTGCGCACAATCTGTTATTGAAGCTGCTTTAAAAAACGATTATGCAACCATTTTGTTAGCCGATCATGGAAATTGCGAAATGATGATGAATCCAGATCGCTCACCTAATACGGCACATACGACCAATCCTGTTCCTGTGATATTAATTTCAGATCTTTCAGAATTAGATATAAACAACGGAATTTTAGGCGATATTGCACCTACGATTCTTCAATTAATGGGAATTGAAAAACCCGAATTAATGACTCAAAAATCTATTATAAAAAACTAAAACTATGAAAAAAATAGCCTTCTTATTAATAACATTAACGATACTTTCTTGTAATAATAAAACAGAGAAAAAAGAAAATCCTGAAAAAGCTGAAGCAAAAATCGAAGTAGTACAAACTCAATCAGAAATTAATCAACTTGTAAAAGACACCATAGATGACAATATGATGTTACTTGGAAAAATAAATAGAAAAGGTTTTGAACAAAAAGAATTTGAAGAATGGTATAAAGAGAATTTTAATACACATACTCTTGATACTGTAACCATCGAAGCAATTAAACCAAAACTAAAAGACGTTTCTATAAAAGTTTTTATGGGTACTTGGTGTAGTGATAGTCAACGAGAAACCCCTGCACTTTATAAGGTGTTAGATGCTACTGATTTTGATTTCTCTAACCTTGAAATTGCAGCTGTAAATCACGATAAAGAAACTCCAAATCACCTTGAAAAAGATATGGATATACAATATGTACCCACTATTATTTTTTATAAAGATGGAAAAGAAATCGGTCGTTATGTTGAATTAGCTCAAGAAACATTAGAAAAAGACATGTTAGCTATATTAAACGAAACTGGATACAAACATTCTTATGAAGAATAAATTATTTGTAATTTTGTAAGCTATTTAAAATTATGATTTCTGATACTCTTACTATAGCAGTCGATTTTGATGGAACTATCGTAGAAGATGCCTATCCAAAAGTAGGAAAGGCAAAGCTATTTGCTTTTGAAACATTAAAAAAACTACAAGAAAAAGGACATCGGCTTGTTCTTTGGACTTATAGAAGTGAGAGTGTTTTAGATGAGGCCGTTACATTTTGTAAGAAAAACGGAATTACATTCTATGCCGTAAATAAAAGTTTCCCAGAAGAAGAATTTGATCCAAAATACAGTCGAAAAATAAATGCAGATATTTTCATCGATGATAGAAATATTGGCGGAATGCTAGGTTGGGGAGAAATTTATCAGAAATTATTAAATCAAGAAGCTCCAATTCCACCGAAGACAAAAAACTGGTTTGGGTTTTAAAAAGCTAGATGTTCGAAGACGGGAGACCGAAGTGTTTAAATTAAATTAGCCAAAAACAAATAATGATTATAGTTAAAACAAAAGAAGAAATTGAACTAATGCGTGAGGCTGCACTTGTGGTTTCAAAAACATTAGGAATGCTTGCAGGCGAAGTAAAACCAGGAGTTACTACTTTGTATTTGGACAAACTTGCTGAAGCTTTTATACGAGAGCAGGGTGCTATCCCTGGATTTTTAGGACTGTATGACTTTCCAAATACACTTTGTATGAGCCCGAATGCACAAGTGGTTCATGGAATTCCAAATGACACTCCCTTACAAGAAGGCGATATTATTTCTATTGATTGTGGTGCTATAAAAAATGATTTTTACGGCGATCACGCTTATACATTTGCGATTGGAGAAATTGCTCCCGAAGTAGAAAAGCTTTTAAGAATTACCAAAGAATCCCTTTACGTAGGGATTAGAGAATTAAGAGTTGGAAAACGAACCGGTGATGTTGGTTATGCAATCCAGCAATATTGTGAAGCTCACGGTTATGGAGTCGTAAGAGAATTAGTAGGTCACGGTTTGGGAAAAACCATGCACGAAGATCCCGAAATGCCTAACTACGGAAGGCGTGGAAGAGGAAAAAAACTTATTGAAGGAATGACCGTTGCTATTGAACCAATGATTAATATGGGCACCAAACGCATTGAACAATTAGCAGATGGTTGGACTATATTAACTCGAGATCGTAAGCCTAGTGCACATTTTGAACACGATATTGCCATTGTAAATGGGAAACCTCAATTACTTTCTACTTTTGATTATGTGTATGAAGCTCTTGGGGTAGAGAGCAATGAGGAAGATGAATTTAGGTTTAGTAAATCGTGAAAATTGTTTCAAAAGCATTAAACAGCATTCCTAGACCAATACTTATAAAATTAAGTTATTGGGTTAGACCCTTAATCGCTTTTTTCTTAAAAGGAAATAAATACACCGACACAATTGACGGAAAATCCTATCGGAAATTTTTACCCTATGGTTACGAGAAAATACGTGAAAATGTTTTAGCTCCTGGAACCTTATCTCTGGAACGACATCGTTTATTTTGGTTGTATCTTGAAAATGAAACGAACTTTTTTACAAGTAAAGAAAAAATTAAACTACTTCATTTTGCTCCAGAACAAGCGTTTTATAAACGTTTCAAAAAAATAAAAAACCTTGATTATACTACTACCGACCTTAACTCTCCTTTGGCAGATGTAAAAGCAGATATTTGCAATCTTCCCTTTAAAGATAATGAATTTGATTATATTTTCTGTAATCATGTTTTAGAACATATTCCAGATGACACCAAAGCAATGCAGGAATTATACAGAGTTTTAGCTCCGGAAGGAATTGGAATCTTGCAAATACCACAAGAACTTTCCAGAGAAAAAACTTTTGAGGACGATAGTATCACCGACCCAAAAGAACGTGCAAAAATATTTGGGCAATACGATCACGTTCGGATTTATGGACGTGATTATTTTGATAAACTTCGGTCGATAGGCTTTGAAGTTTCAGAAGTTGATTATACAAAAACACTTTCTGAAACTGATGTTGATAAATACCGCTTAGCGAAAGGTGAAATAATTCCTGTTTGTAGAAAAATAGTATAGATATCAAGAAACTATCATTCTGTTAAATGTTTTTTAAACCCTTCAGTGATAAAAACTTGTTCTTTATTATTCTTATCGTTGTAAGTTAGATAGGCTTCAATTCCGTTTAGATTTTTTAAAACTTCTTTAGATTTTCCTAAACCCAAAGCCATAAACGAAGTTGCATAAGCATCTGCCACCGCACAAGTAGAAGCAATTACAGTTGCACTAGTTACATCGCTTGTTTCAGCAGAACCCGTTATTGGATTTAATGTATGAACATATTTTTTTCCTGTTAAAGAATCTATTCTAAATTTTCTGTAATTTCCGGAAGCAGCCATGGCTTCATTATGTAGAGTAACTGTTGAGGAATAACTTCGATCTTCTAATTGAGAATCTACGTTTTCAATCCCTACTACCCAATTTTTGTTTTTATCGAGGTTTTTTCCTTTGGTTAAGATTTCGCCTCCCAGTTCTATTAGGTAATTTTTAATTCCTCTGGATTCTAGAAAATTTCCTATTTGATCTATTCCGTAACCTTTTGCAACTGCATTAAAATCGAAATAAATAGCTGGATGTCGCTTTATTATTTTGTTTTCAGCACTTAAACTTACTTTGTTATAACCTACAAACTGCAAAAGTGAATCCAATGTGAGACTGTCTATTTTCTTTAAAGGTTTGGTATCTCCAAAGCCATAAGCATTTCGTAAAACTCCAATAGTAGGATCAAAATAGCCATTGGTGCTTTTATGTACCATAGCTGAAATATGAAAATTATCTTGAAATATTTTATCTACAACAATCGTTGTATCTCCCTTATTAATTTTTGAAATATCGCTTTTCGGAAGGTATATACTTACCGATTTATTAACTTTATAAATAACCGAATCGACGCCTTTTTCCAAAGGAATATTTTCTGAAGAATAGGTTTGAATGGTATAGGTTGTACCAAAAGCTTCGCCTTGAATTACAAACTTTTGAGGTGTTTTATTTACACAAGAAAGTATTATGAATCCCGCAAATATTGCCAATAATTTTTTCATTTTACTTTAGTTAAACCGTTATAAACAAACGAATACGCTTCGCCATTAATAATTGGCTGATTAATATCTTCACCATGACCCAACCAGACGCCTGTATAAAACACTTTAGCTTTATGTTTTTTTGCATGCTCAATAATTGGTACTGTATGCACAGAATGATAGATGGTTGTTTCTTCAGCAGAATAGACAGGTCGGACGATAATAAAAAATGTTTCTTTATTTTTAAGAGCTACAAACTGTGGGTTCTTCTTTAAGTCTGAATTAATCGCCAAAAACTCATAGCCTTCTTTTTGTAATTCCTCTCCTGCGATATTCATTGCAAGATTATGAGATTCCTGTTTACTAAGGACTTGTTTCATTTAAAACGGATGAATTTTGCTTCATTAAAATAATAAGTAGGAATTTCCATATATTCATTTAGTTCAACTTGAAACCAAGGACTTAAACTCAAATCACTCGGGTTTTTAATTATATGAACACTTTGTGCTGGTGTATTTCCTTGTGCAAAAATAAACAAATTTTCACCTTTCTCATTTGTTGCTTTATCTACTACCATAATAACGTGACCAGGGCTTCCAGGATAGATGAGCATATCTCCCACTTCTACTTTTGAAATGTTGTTAATTTTGGGTAATTCGGAATACAAAGACTGTGTTCCCGAATACATAAAAATAAGATTTAAATACTTGTAAAAATTTTCTTTTGAAGAATTAGCTGAAGCTGTTTTATGAAATGTAACCATATTTCCTTTAATCTTTGGGCGATAACCTTCTGCATATTTTTTCCAAGAACAATAATGACCTGAGGTAAAATTGAAACCTATTTTTTCTTTCTGATTGGTTTCCCAAAGGTATTCTGCTCTAATTCTTATTAATGCATCTGCGCATTGTTGTAAACCGTTTGAAGGAACAGAAAGTTCTAAAACACCCACGTGGCCTTCTTGATATAAATAAAGGTTTCCATCATAATTTATTACCTGAGCACCAAAAGGTTTTAGCTTGTAATTCTGAACATAATCTGAGAAACTATTAGAAGTATAAGTAGTCCTTTTATAATTATTAGGAAGTAAAACCCGTCGTTTTACAGTAGTTCCTTCTTCATTAATAAAAGACGCATTTGTAACATAAGTCAATGCAGTGTTTTTAATTGTTTTTCCTTTTTTTGAAAAATAAAAGAAGCCTATAACAATAATAATTACAGGAATAAATAGAAGTTTTTTCATAATTAATAAACTATCGTAATGTTAGTTTAGTATACTAAATTGCATAAAAAAACCGTCTTCAATAAATTGAAGACGGTTATTATAACATTTATATTAATAATTATTTATTAACTATATTTTTCTGTTTTAGTATTAATATAGAAATAAATATAACAGTCGTTTTAATAATAAAAAGTATAAATAGGCTAAGTAATTTCATCTTTTATAATTTTGGGTTATGAAATATATTGTTTTAACAAATCAAATATAACTGTGTATCGACACATATCTGCACTTTATCGGATTTATTATTAATATAATCGATAAAAAGCATGTTTTGAAATATTCAAAACGGTTTAAACCTGAGTTTAATATCTTATCTTACTGTTTTTGCTTTGGCAATAACACCGAAAGCACAATTACGGTAGTCTTTACAACAAAAAGTAGCAATTGATTTATAAATTTCATAACTTATTATTGTTTAATTATTCTTTTTGTTAAGGTTCCAGAGGTGGTGGTTA
>JAJRQR010000162.1 GCA_024280145.1 Bacteroidota bacterium | reverse complement strand
GAGGTCCAAATCCCGATTCTAATTCGCGTTTACGTGCTGTTATTCAGAATGCAAAAGCCGTTAATATGCCCAAAGACAATGTGGAACGGGCGATTAAAAAAGCTTCAGAAAAAGATCAAGGTGATTTTAAAGAAGTGCTTTTTGAAGGCTACGCTCCCCATGGAATTGCAATTTTGGTTGAAACTGCAACCGATAATAATACACGAACCGTTGCCAATGTTCGTGCTTGTTTTAGCAAATGCGATGGAAATATGGGAACTTCAGGCTCGGTAATTTTTATGTTTGACCATACTTGTAATTTTAGGATTAATCCTTCGGAAGTTGATTTGGAAGAACTAGAATTGGAATTAATAGATTATGGTGTTGATGAAGTTTTTGAAGATGAAGACGGCGTTCTAATTTATGCTCCTTTTGAGAGTTTTGGTAACATTCAAAAAGCATTGGAGGAAAAAGGATTTGAAATACTTTCTTCTGGTTTTGAACGTATTCCTCAAGTAACCAAGAAATTAACAGCAGAACAACAAGCAGATGTTGATAAGCTTCTAGAGAAGTTGGATGATGATGATGATGTGCAGAATGGATATCATACGATGGACGAGAGTGAGTAACATTTTGTTAAGTTAATATATAAAGAAAGGCCTAACAGGTTTTAAAAACCTGCTAGGCCTAAACATTACGAATACTCAGCCACCTTCCCTTCTACTCCTTTATAAAAACTTTTTAAGAAGTCAGTATCAGATTTTAAATCTCCGGTAGTGTAAAACGGATCTCCTATAGTTACGGTTTTTGTTTTATAATTAAAGGAAACTGGCATAATAGGCACCTTGGCTAAATTTGCTATGTAATAATACCCTGTTTTCCATTCTGATACTTTTTTGCGAGTTCCTTCTGGAGCCATTGCCAATCTAAATTCTTCTTTAGATTTAAATATTTCTGCAATTGCTTCCACTTTATTTTGACCTGATGTTCTGTCTAATGGTGCGCCACCCATCCATTTAAAATAGTAGCCAAATGGCCAAATAAACAATTCTTTTTTACCAACAAAATTCACCATTACACCCAAAGTTTTTCGAGTGAAAATAGCAATATAAAAATCGTGCCAGCTGGTATGAGGGACTATAATCATTATTACTTTTTTGATTTCCTTTTCTTTAAAATCACCAACGATTTCCCAACCCATTAATTTGGTGAATATATATTTGTAAAAGTTCATTCTGTCTTTTTTAGATTTAAAAATGCCTAAAGGTTATAGCAACGTTAGGCACTTACAACTTTAATATACTTTAAGTATTCAAATTACATTTTAGCATACATCGTTCTTAATTTTTCGCGAGTCATAATGGATTTCCAATCTTTACCTAAAGCATTCTCCCAAAGTGGTTCTAAGCTTAAAGCAACATCAATCATCGTTTCCATTTGCTCATCGGTAAGGTTTGCACAAATTCCTGTAGGAATATCAACTTGATGTTTCGCTACCATTTGCTTGAAAATTGCCACTCCTTCTGGATAGTAATCTTGTAAATGATTAAACACAATACAGTTCCCAATTCCGTGTTTCGTACCAAGTACAAAACCCAATCCGTAACTCATTGCGTGAGCCACTCCCACTTGAGAATAAGCAATACTCATTCCTCCGTGCCAAGAAGCCATCATCAATTTTCCTTGCTTTTCTGCTTCGGTGTAATCATTATCTTCTAAATATACCTCCAAACATAAATCATAAGCTTTTTCGCCATAACTCTGACTGAAATCATTTAAGAAAGTTCCTTCCAAAGATTCTACACAATGAATAAAACAATCCATTCCGGTATAAAACCACTGATTTTTTGGTACTCCTTCTAATAATAACGGATCTAAAACTACCTGATCAAAAGTGGTGTAATCACTATTAATTCCTAATTTACGAACCGGTCCTGAAAGCACACAAGTTCTAGAAACTTCGGCTCCCGTACCAGAAATGGTAGGGATTCCAACGTGATAAATAGACTTGGTTTTAATTAAATCCCAGCCTTGATAATCAGCTGCACCACCTTTATTAGTTAACATTAAGGAAACTGCTTTTGCCAAATCCATTGCAGATCCTCCACCAATTCCAATAATTCCGGAAGGTAATTTATCAAACTCTTTTAATATATCTGAAACAATCGCATCTACTTGAGAAGTTTTAGGTTCTTCTTCAGCAGAAACAAATAGTATTTTATCATTCTGATTTAAAACAATACGTTCTACAATAGTTCCTTGATTTTCGAAGGCATCGTCCACCAAATAAATAAATGGAGCTCCTTCTTCTCTTTGAAATTCTAAAATACTTGGTAATTGATTAAAACTTCCTTTTCCGAAAACTACTCTTGGCACCATCGGAAAATTTCTATATTCGTTATTTACAGCCATTATATTATTTATTATTGTTGTTTTTTATTTTCTTGTACTCTTAACTCTGCATTCATAACTCCGAAGAGCCCTTCTTCATCACTTTATTAGCTTTCAACAAATCCTCAGGAGTATCTATTTCAATCGCATTTTCTGTAGTTGAAATTGCTAATTTTATATTCTTACCATATTCTAAATATCGTAAACATTCGATTTTTTCGGAGGCTTCCAAGTTTCGCATGGGCCAATTATAGAAATCCATTAACGCTTGTTTTCTAAATGCGTAAATTCCTTTATGTTCGTAATATTCCATCGGAATACTTCTATCACGAGGGTATGGTATTGGTGAGCGCGAAAAGTACAAAGCATAGTTATCATTATTTACAATTACCTTTACAAAATTAGGGTCGTTTACTTGATTCCAATCGGTCATTTTTGTCATTAACGAAGCCAAATCTATTTGATCTGCATCATCGCCATTAAATAAATCGAGTACTTTTTCTAAATCGTCTTTGGTCGTAAAAGGTTCGTCTCCTTGTACATTTACTACGATATCAATATCCATATTTTCAATAGCTTCGGCAATACGATCGCTTCCGCATTCGTGTTCTTTCTTGCTCATTATGGCGATTCCTCCGTGAGATTCAATTTCATTAAAAATGATTTCGCTATCGGTTACCACATAAACTTCATCAAAAAGATTAGTGGCTTTGGTAGATTCATACGTACGAACAATTACCGATTTACCTCCTAAATCTTGCATCAACTTCCCTGGAAAACGTGTGGCAGCATATCGCGCCGGAATCATTGCTATTTTTTTCATACTAATTCCCTACTAAATAAGGAGTCTTTTTATTAATCTTCAAAAATAAGGAAGATTCTACAATTAATTGGGGTCTTCAAAAAATTCATCTTTAAATCCGATAAGGTATAGTTTTTCTTTAGCTCTCGTAATTGCCGTATATAACCAACGAAGGTAATCCTTATCAATTCCGTTAGGCAAATAAGGTTGTTCTACAAAAACGGTGTTCCACTGCCCTCCTTGCGATTTATGGCAGGTAATTGCATAAGAGAATTTAACCTGCAAGGCATTAAAATATACATTCTTTTTTACGGAAAGAAACTTTTTATACTTGGAAGTTTCGTGTTCATAATCCTTCATTACTTCTTGATAGAGTTTATTGGAATCTTCATAAGTCAAGGAAGGAGTTTCCGACGAAAGTGTATCTAAAAGCAGCACTGTTTCAAAAGGTGTTAAATTTGGATAATCGATCATTCGGATATTTACTGTTGCAAATCGGAAGCCATATAATTCCTTGATACTAAAAATTTCTAAAATTTCAATAATATCACCATTGGCTATAAACCCTGCATCGCTATTGGTTTCAACCCAAAAATAATTGTTTTTTACGACCATTAAATAATCACCTGCTGCAATTTCACTTTCTTGATAAAGTATTCTGCTCCTAATATTCTGGTTGTAAAGATTGGCTCTTTTATTGGATCGAACGATAAATACGGTTTCTTCATTTCCTAAATTCGAATAACAATCCTCTAAAGCATCCATTAATTCTTGTCCGTCAACAGGTCGAATAACTTCAGGAAAGTTTTCTTCTTGTAATTTAAAGGTATCGTAGAAACCTTCTTCTAACTGATTTCTTATTTGTGTTGCATTAAAAAGGATTCCGCTATCTTCTTTCTGTCTTACCACTTCATCTAATTCAATCGAAACTACTTCTTTATTATAATAATTTTCTAAAGTATGTTTTTCTAAAGCTGGACTCACATCCAATTTCACAGGTGGAAGCTGAGCAGTATCTCCAATTAATAATAATTTACATTGATGACCACTATATATATATTGAATTAAATCGTCCAAGAGTGAGCCGTTTTCAAAAAGTTTAGCATCCTGATTAATATCTGGAATCATAGAAGCCTCATCAACTATAAAAATAGTGTTTCGATGTTTATTTTTTTGAAGCGTAAAAGACACTCCTCCTCCTTTTTGGGACTTTGGATAGTAAATTTTCTTATGAATTGTAAAAGCTTCCTTTTTCGAATAATTGCTAATTACTTTAGCTGCTCGCCCTGTAGGAGCCAGTAATACAACGGATTGTTTACTATTTTCAATATTTTTTACTAAAGTTCCTACAATTGTAGTTTTTCCAGTTCCTGCATATCCTTTTAATAAAAACACTTCATTATTATTTTTATTCAACATAAAATCTGCCAATAAGCGTAAGGCTCTATCTTGCTTATTTGTAGGACTATGAGGGAAATCTTTTACTAAATTTAAGTAGAATTTGGGTGTTTCCATTAACAATTATTACTTTGAGGGTTTAAAGATAGTTATGTTTTTTTCAGAAATTACTTTTACGATTAAAAAAAAATTGTAGATTTGCGTTTAAACCATATTATTAATAACAATCCTCATTTTTTAAATTATGATTTTAAATATTATTCTTGGCACTTTAGTTTGTATTGGATTAGCTGTACTAATGGAAAAATTTGTTCCTTTAAAATTAAACCCTGTTATATCAATTGTTCTATGGGTTATTATCTTGTTTTTAGGATATACCTTATACAAATCAGTTATGGGACCTGTAGAGTTTAATAAAGTAAAAGAAGCTCGATACGCGAAAGTTATAGAAAATCTAAAAGACATTAAAGTATCTGAATTAGCTTATCAAGAAATTGAAGGTAAATTTACAGGTAGTTTTGATAGCCTTGTTAGATTTTTAGATACTGCAAAGTATGCTATTATTGAAAGACGTGATACTAGTTATGCAGATGTTGAAAAAAATAAAGCTTTTGGTTTAGATCCTGAAAAAGGAGGTTATTATAAAGAAGATATTATTATTGATACGCTACGTTTTGAATCTGTAAGGGATTCATTGTTTAAAAACTCTGACCGTTATAAAACAATGATGAACATACCACTAGAAATAGCAAATGGCGCTAAATATGAATTAAAAGCAGGGAAGTTAGAAAAAAACGAAAGTTTCTATTCTGTATTTGAAGCTAGAGTTGCAAAAGAAATAATACTAAGTGACCAAAATCCAGATTTATTAAATCAAGAAAAACAATTAGTTGCAGTTGATGGAATTAATGGTCCTTATGTTAGAGTTGGTTCAATGAATGATATTGATACAAGTGGAAACTGGCCTAAAGCTTATGACTCTCCAAAGCAGTAACATTACAACAAAAATAAATAAAAGGCTGTCCGTTCAATTTTCATTGTCCGGACTTTCTTTTTTAGTAGAAGTTTCAAACTCCAACGAAATTCTTTTCTTTTCCGAAACTATTTTTAAACAAAAACAAACGCCAGAAGATCTGTTAGCTAAGCTACAAACTGAATTTCTAGCTAATGTTAACTTACAGGGTTCATTTCAAGAAGTGAACATTATTTATGCAACAAGTCTATACAGTGTAGTTCCTACATCACTTTTTGATAAGAACATTGCTAGTGAATATTTAAAATTTAATTCGAAAATTCTTTCCAACGATTTTATTGCTTATGACACTTTAGATGATAATAAAATAACGGTGATGTATATTCCATTTGTTAATATCAATAACTATTTATTTGATCGTTTTGGAGATTTTAATTATTATCATTCTACCTCTTTATTAGTAAAGTATTTACTTAAAAAAGAAAAAAAATACTCATTACCAAAAGTATTTATAAATGTAGAAAATGGCACTTTCGATTTTATCGCAATAAAAAACGGGGAGTTATCACTTTGCAATAGCTATGAGTATAAAACTCCAGAGGATTTTATTTATTACATTTTATTTTGCTTGGAACAACTTAAATTTAATCCAGAAACTATTGATTTAGTTGTTTTTGGAGCCATTGAAAAAAAAGACAAAAACTATAGTATCTTGTATAAATACATTCGAAACATATCTTTTATTCAGTTAGAGGAAGCAGAAAACAAAATACTTTCTGAAGAAAATTTAGAACATCAAAACCTACTTTTAAAACTTATTTAATTGTGCGAATAATCTCTGGAAAATATAAAGGTAAGCGCTTAATGGCACCAAAAAAATTACCTGTAAGACCTACAACCGATTTTGCAAAAGAAGCCTTATTTAATATTCTTACAAACAAAATTGATTTTGACGACTCATCTTTATTAGATCTGTTTTAGGGAACAGGAAACATAAGTTTTGAGTTTGCTTCTAGAGGGACTCAAGAAATCATTTCTGTAGATGCTCATTATGGTTGTGTAAAATATATCAATCAGATTTCTGATGAATTGGAGTTTTCGATAAAAACAGTGAAGTCTGATGTTTTTAAATACCTAAAAACAACTCCTTTTACTTTTGATGTCATATTTGCCGATCCACCATACAATCTCGAACAATCTGATTTTGAAACCATTGTCAGTAAAACTTTTGAACGTAATCTATTAAATGAAGAAGGATTCTTAATTATTGAACATTCTAAACATACCGATCTTTCTGAAACTTCTCATTTTGTAGATGCAAGACGCTATGGAGGTTCTGTGTTTAGTTTTTTTGAGTGATAATTTTTTTTAAAGATTTCTATTTTTACAGGATTTTAAAAAAGCAGACCTATAAGCCGGATCCTGTTTCACCAAAGTGAATCTCATCATTTATCTAAAAATACCGTTACCAATATTCTTTATCTGTCTACCCTCCTGCATCGGGCGGGAACCCTCAAGCACAGGTTTACATGACATTGCACCGCATAGAGTTTACCTGGTTTCACTACAGCATTACCTGTACATTCTTTCTGTTGCACTTGTCCTAATACGCCTAAACGTACTGACGGCCGTTAGCCGCTATGCTTCCCTATGGTGTCCGGACTTTCCTCCTCAAATAAGCGAACTTTTTTGAGACGATGAGACGGTCTGCTATTGCAAAAATACCTTAAATTATTTCATTGAAGAAGAACAATCTATTGTTAATAAATAACAATAAATTAGAGATGAAATTTTCACTTAAAAAAGATGACAATTTCTATATTTGTTTTCACACAATTCTATGGAACCATTTATAGTATCTGCCAGAAAATACAGACCCACACAATTTAAAGATGTTGTTGGACAACAGGCTATTACCAATACTTTAGAGAAAGCCATAGAAAACAATCATTTGGCTCAGGCTTTATTATTTACAGGTCCTCGTGGGGTTGGTAAAACTACTTGTGCGCGAATTCTTGCCAAAAAAATAAATCAAGAAGGAACCGAGCAAACCGATGAAGATTTTGCTTTTAATATTTTTGAATTGGATGCAGCATCTAATAACTCGGTAGATGATATTCGTAATTTAATAGACCAAGTTCGTATTCCTCCACAAGTTGGAAAATACAAAGTGTATATTATTGATGAAGTACATATGTTGTCTTCTTCTGCTTTTAACGCTTTTCTGAAAACATTAGAAGAACCACCAGCACACGCGATTTTCATATTAGCAACTACGGAAAAACATAAAATTATTCCAACGATATTATCACGTTGTCAGATTTTTGATTTTAAAAGAATTACCGTTAAAGATGCTAAAAACCATTTAGCAGAAGTAGCCAAATCCGAAGGGATTGAAGCCGATGACGATGCCTTACACATTATAGCTCAGAAAGCAGATGGTGCCTTACGTGATGCGCTTTCTATATTTGATAGAGTAGTTAGCTTTTCAGGTAAAAAACTAACAAGAGAAGCAGTTACAGAAAATTTGAATGTACTAGATTATACTTACTTCTTTCAAACAACAGACTTACTTTTGGCAAATAAAATTCCTGATGTGTTGTTACTTTTTAATGAAATACTTTCAAAAGGATTTGACGGACATCATTTCATCATGGGTCTTGCTTCACATTTTAGAGATTTAATGGTTTGTAAAGCTCCTGCTACAATCGAATTACTTGAAGTTGGAGATCAAGTAAAGGCCATGTATTTAGAGCAATCTCAAAAAACTACAGCATCTTTTTTAATGCAAAGCATTGACATTGCAAACAACTGTGACTTAAAGTATAAAACCAGTCGAAATCAACGACTTCTAGTTGAACTTTCTTTAATGCAGTTGGCTTCTATCACTTTTGATTCTTCGGTTTCAGAAGAAAAAAAAAAGTTTAACCTAAACTCCAAAGAAGTTCATTTTGTAATTCCGCCTTCCTATTATTCACAAGAAAACAATGTTGGTAATATAGAAGCTAAAAATGATACTATAGTTTCAGAAAAAAAAGAAAATTACAATGAAACCAATAATTCAGAAATTCAAGAGAAAAACCCTGAAAAAGAATATCCGAAACCCAAGCCTTCACCAATATTAAAAACCATTTCTAATACTACAGAAAATCGAGTTTCAAAATTTTCAATAAAAAGTATTCAAAGAAAAAAAGAAATTGAAAACGAATTAAAAGGAAGAGAAAAAGTAGATAAAGTACTTCCAATAAACACATTTTCAGAAGAGGAGTTACTTAAAGTTTGGAAAGAATATACAGCCATTACCGAAAAAGAAGGAAAATTTAACTTATTCTCTCACTTATCAATGGTAAACCCCGTCCTTAAAGGAACAATTATTCATTTAGAATACCCTAATAACACTATAAAAAAAGATGTTGAAAGAGCACAACATAGTTTACTGATGTATATTAAAGAACAGCTTCAAAATTACGATATTACAATTGAGATTACCGTAAATGAAACTGCTGAACAGAAATACGCCTATACCCCTTTTGAAAAGTATGAAAAATTAAAAGAAATTAATCCGTTAATTGATGAGCTCCGGAAGGATTTTGGATTAGAATTATAAAATAACAATCATGTTAGGACTAAAATTACCAACAGACCCACGTTGGGTAAATATTGTAGAAAAAAATATTGAAGAAATTTTAACCGATCACGCATTTTGTGAGATTAAAGCTTCTTCTACTGCAATTTCATTGATGGTTTCTTTCCCAGAATATACCGAATTGGTAAAAGAAATGCCCAAACTAGCCAAAGAAGAAATGTGCCATTTTGAATTGGTACACGATATTATCACCAATCGAGGTTGGGTTTTAGGAAGAGATAGAAAAGATCATTATGTTATTAAATTACTCACTTTTTTTCCAAAAGGCGGAAGCCGAACTACACAATTAGTACATCGATTATTATATGCAGCTTTAATTGAAGCTCGTAGTTGTGAACGCTTTAAAGTATTGGCAGACAACTTAAAAGATGAAGAGTTGTCTGAGTTTTTTAGAAGCCTTATGGCAAGTGAAGCGGGACACTATATGCTATTTTTAAACTTTGCAAGAAAATACGGTGACCGAGAAGAAGTAGATAAAAAATGGCAAGAGCTTTTAGTCTTTGAAGCTGAAATTATGAAAGGTTTAGGGAATAAAGAAACTGTCCACGGCTAAAATAATAATATTATTTCTTACTCTCTTCATTATACAAACTTCTAATTATCCCATCGGAAAGCCCTATTTTAGGAACATACACACATTCCGCACCCCTCCATTTCATCGCAGAAATATAAATTTTTAAAGCAGGAATAATTACATCAGCTCGATCGGGATTCATATTTAAAATTGAAATTCTATCGTCATACGATAATTCACTTACCGTCTTATAATAATCTATTAAATACTGGTAACTCATTGGAATTCCGAGTTTGGTTCCGCTAAATTTGTAGGTGCTATTAATGTTTCCTCCTGTTCCTAATAAGGTAATGTGTTCGTACTCTTTCGTGTTTTCTTTAATCCAATCCTTTACTTTTTCCCACATAGATTCCTTAACCATATTATTGATAAGTCTAACGGTACCAAGTTTAAATGATTTTGAGATTACTGTTTTTCCATTAGCATAGATCGTTAACTCCGTACTTCCTCCCCCAACATCAACATATAGGAACACTTTGTCGTGAGTCAGGTAGGTTTTAATATTAGTAGAAGCAATTATTTTAGCTTCATCATTACCGTCTATAATTTCAATATTAACCCCAGTCTTCTTAAGAATTTTTTTTGCAACTTCACTCCCATTTTCAGCTTCTCGCATTGCAGAAGTAGCACAAGCTCTATATTTAACTACATTATGAGATTTCATTAAAAGCTTAAATGCTTTCATGGAATCCTTCATTCGTAAATAGTTTTCTTTTGATATTTTACCATCAACAAATACATCTTCACCTAAACGTATTGGAACACGAATCAGCGAAGTTTTTTTAAACTTAGTCTCTTTGCCTTCTTGTTCAATGATAGTAGTAATAAGCAACCGAATAGCATTCGAGCCAATATCTATTGCTCCGTATTTTTCAATATTCAACATAAATTACTGCTCTTTTGATTTTAAATCCCTTGGGAAAACAACGCGTTCTGTATGACCGAAATTTGTAAATTCCCAAGTATCAATATTAAAATGAATTTCTACAAAACCACTCGTTGCTACATTATTAATATCCGTATCTCCCAACATATTTGCAATCGAAGTTAATGCGTGATTGTGACCTACAATCATCACACAGTCCAATGTATTGTCTAAACCTTTAATTACCTCCATAACACTTCTTCCTCCAAAATCGTATAAGTTTGGATTTAATATGAAATCTGCATCCGAAACATTCAATGCTTCTTTAAAATATTTGGCGGTAGTTTTTGCTCTAATGGCATCACTAGAAACTATTTTTTGAGGCTTTTTAATTGAATCCTTGATATAATTTGAAACTAAAACAGCATCATTTCTACCTCGTTCTTTTAAAGAACGTTGATGATCGTCCACGCCTTCTTCCCAAGAAGATTTTGCATGTCTTAATAAATAAAGTATTTTCATATTATATTGTAATACTGATATTTAAACAAGTTTTACTCAACTATAACTTAAGGTTCTAATCGTTCTATTTTCCAGTCTAAATCTTCTAAAGTATAACGAATTCTATCGTGTAACCTGTTGGGTCTTCCTTGCCACAATTCTATGGAAATTGGAGAAACTAAATAACCTCCCCAAAATACTGGTTTTTCAATTTCTTTGTTAGCATATTCCTTTTCTAAATCCTTTAACTTTTTATCTAAGATTTCCCTGTTTTCTACAACATTGCTTTGCTGAGAAACTAATGCACCTAACTGACTTCCTTTCGGTCGAGACTTAAAATAATTAGTTGAAAATGCTTCCGAAGTTTTACTAGCAACACCTTTAATGATTACTTGACGTTCTAAAGCAGGCCAAAAAAAGATAATGACACTTTGGGGTTTGCTTCAATAGCTTTTCCTTTTTCGCTATTATAATTGGTAAAAAAGTAAAAACCATATTCGTCATATTGTTTTAACAACACAACCCTTCCTTTTGGAAAACCATCCAAGCCAATGGTCGTTAGCGTCATCGCATTAACTTCATTGACTTCGTCAGCATCTTTTGCTTCGTAAAACCAAGTTCTGAATTGCTGTAAAGGGTTAGTATCAATGCTATCTTTAGAAAGTGTTCCTTTTTTATATGTTCTTCGGAAATTATGTAGATTCTGAGACATCTTATTTATTTACGTTGCAATTTACAAATAAGAAAAATAAAATAAGTTTGAAATTTAAAAATTATATGTCTTTCCTTCCTTAGCCAATTCAACAGAGTTAAATATTTCTTCAGCTTCAGTTTTAAACTTATCAATACTGGAATATCTAGTAGAATAATGCCCTAAAATTAAAGTGTCCACATCCGCATCTTTTGCAATTTGTGCAGCGTCTTTTGCTGTGCTATGCCTCGTTTTTTCACAAATATGCTTGTGCTCTTCTAAAAAAGTAGCTTCGTGATATAAGGCGGTAACATTTTTTATAGTTGAAATACACGCTGGATAATATTGGGTATCACTACAAAATGCATAGGATTTTGGCGGATCTGGATCAAAGGTTACCGACTTGTTTGAAATCAATTTTCCTTCTTCATTTTCTACATCAAAACCTTGCTTGATTTTGTTATAGTAACTCATATCAATTTTTTCATTCTGTACTGCAGAAATGTTAATTCTTCGTTCTCCTAATTTTTCTTTAAAATCGAATCCATTGGTGTAAACTCTGTGTTTTAAAGGAACGGTATGCACTTCTACTTTATCATCTTCAAAGATTAATTCCGATTCCTTGGATTCTAATTCGTGAAATATAATTGGATAATTAAACCAAGATTTTCCTAATTTTAATTGAAGCATTATTACTTCTTTAATTCCTTTTGGACCGTAAATATGAAGATCAGTATCTCTACCCAATAACATAAATGTAGAAATTAATCCTATGAGTCCAAAATAATGATCTCCATGAAGGTGCGAAATAAAAATGTGTTTTATTCGGGAGAATTTTACTTTATAACGTCTTAGCTGTACTTGAGTCCCTTCGCCACAATCTATTAAAAATAAATGGTTTTTAATGTTTAAAACTTGTGCCGTTGGATGTGTGTTTACTCTTGGAGTAGCAGAATAACAGCCTAAAATAGTTAATTCCATTTACTGTTTTTAAAAACCTAATTCCCGTTCAATTTCTTCCATTTCAATAATATCTTCTGCCTCTTGAAGTGTTGGTACTACAACAATTTCTTCAGGAATACTATCTGGATTAATAGCGCTATTAACAACAACAAACGATTTATTGTTGGAACGGTGTAAGTTGGAAATTTCTAAAAACAATAACAAATCTTCTAAATAAAAAGAGTTGAAATTCAATAAATTAACAACAATATTATTTTTCTGATACTTTGAAGATATTTCAATTTTGAACAAAGAAACATACGCCTTATAGGATATTTTTTCCGAAGTAATTTCAATAAAAGTATCGTGATTTTTAGTCGTCATTTCTATCAATTTTTGAAGCTAATAAATACAGTACTGCCATTCGGATAGCAACACCATTTTCAACTTGATTTAATATGATTGCTTGCTTACTATCGGCAACATCACTAGTTATTTCAACACCTCTGTTTATAGGACCTGGGTGCATCACTACAATTTCTTTATCTAAAGAATCTAATATTTTCTTATTAAGTCCAAATTGTTGGGTATATTCTATCGTTGATGGGAAATAACTAATATCCATTCGCTCGTTCTGAACACGCAACATATTAGCAACATCACACCATTGCAATGCTTTCTGAAGATTGGTTTCTACTCCAACTCCCAAAGATTCAATATATTTTGGAAGCAATGTTTTAGGACCACAAACTTGTACATTAGCTCCTAATTTCTGAAGTGCAAAAATATTGGAAAGCGCCACTCTTGAATGAAGTATATCACCCACAATCACCACATTTTTTCCAGCAACATCGCCTAACTTTTCTCTTATAGAATAGGTATCTACAAGCGCCTGAGTTGGATGTTCATGTGCTCCATCACCAGCATTGATAATACTTGCATTGATGTGTTTTGAAAGAAAGACTCCCGCTCCAGGATTGGGATGACGCATTACCACCATATCTACTTTCATAGATAAAATATTGTTTACCGTATCTACCAATGTTTCTCCTTTTTGACAGAAGATGATGAAGCAGAAAAATTAACTACATCTGCAGAAAGTCTTTTTTCGGCTAACTCAAATGAAAGTCTTGTTCTGGTACTGTTCTCAAAAAATAAATTGGCAATGGTTATATCTCTAAGTGAAGGGACTTTTTTAATAGAACGGTTAATCACTTCTTTAAAATGATCGGCAGTTTCGAAGATTAAATGAATATCATCTTCGGTGATGTATTTAATTCCCAGTAAGTGTTTTACACTTAATTCACTCATTTTTTTCTAATTATTAATTAAATAAACGGCATCTTTCCCATCGTTTTCTTCCCAACAAACCTTTACTTTTTCGTTGTTTATAGCATCTACTTGCCTTCCTCTATAATCTGGTTGAATAGGTAAATGTCTACTAAATCGTCTATCTATAAAGGTGAGTAATTCTATTTCTGAAGGTCTTCCGAAAGATTGAACAGCCGTTAATGCTGCACGAATACTTCTACCTGTATAAAGTACATCGTCTATAAATACTACTTTTTTATCTTCAACTAAAAAGTTGATTTTTGTTTTATTGGCTTCAATAGTTTTATCATTTCTTCGGAAGTCATCTCTATAAAAAGTAATGTCTAAATACCCTAATTCAATATTCTTTATATTGTAATCGGATTCTAATAAGGATTTTATTCTTTCAGCTAGAAAAATTCCTCTAGGCTGTATTCCTATTAAAACAGTATTTTCGAAAGTATCGTGATTTTCTATTAATTGACAAGCCAGGCGATGAAGTGCTATTTTGACTTCGGTTGCGTTGAGTAACACTTTTTGGCTCATAGGTAGAATCTAAACTATTGTTCAGGATACAAAAGTACTATTTTTTTTGTGTTTATCTATTTGCAAGCACGAAAAAAGCCTCCCTAAAAAGAGAGGCTTGTAAATTATAAGATAAAATGGATTTATTTTTTTCCGTCCATTTTATCTTTAAGAGCTTGAAGTGCATCGTTTGCATCACCAAGTGTTGGTTTAGCTTCAGCAGCTTGTGCCGCTTGCTTTTTAACAGCTTGTTTTACAATCTTAGCCTCTTCTTCTTTATGAATTGTCATATGTGAAGCAACTACTTTTTTGAACTCTTTATTAAACTCAATGATTTCAAATTCTGCTTCTTCACCTTTTCCTAATTTAGTTCCGTCTTCTTTTTCTAAGTGACGAGTTGGAACAAATGCAGTAATATCGTCGTTAAACACGATGGTTGCACCTTTGTCAACTATTTCAGAAATGGTTGCAGTATGTTTAGTTCCTAATCCAAATTCAGCTTGGTACTTATCCCAAGGGTTTTCGGTAGTTTGTTTGTGACCTAAACTTAATTTACGCCCTTCAACATCTAACTCTAATACTACTACTTCTAATTCGTCTCCAATATTACAGAATTCACTTGGATGCTTAATTTTCTTAGTCCAAGATAAATCACTGATGTAAATTAATCCATCAATTCCTTCTTCCATTTCTACAAAAACACCAAAGTTTGTAAAGTTTCTTACAATACCTTTATGGTTTGAACCAACTGGATATTTTTTAGTAATATCTGTCCAAGGATCTGGAGTAATTTGTTTGATACCTAAAGACATTTTACGTGTCTCACGGTCTAAAGTAAGAATTACTGCTTCTACTTCTTCACCAACAGTTACGAAATCTTGAGCGCTACGTAAATGCGTTGACCAAGACATTTCACTTACGTGAATTAATCCTTCAACACCATCAGTAACTTCAATAAACGCACCGTAATCTGCTATTACAACAACTTTACCTTTTACTTTATCACCAACTTTTACATCTTCTCCTAAGTTATCCCAAGGATGTTTGCTAAGTTGTTTAAGACCTAATTGAATACGTGATTTGTTTTCATCAAAATCAAGAATTACAACATTTAATTTTTGATCTAATTCAACAATTTCATTTGGATGGTTGATACGAGACCAAGAAAGGTCTGTAATATGAACTAATCCATCAACGCCACCTAAATCAACAAATACACCATAAGAAGTAATGTTTTTAACCACACCTTCTAATACTTGTCCTTTTTCTAACTGACCAATAATTTCTTTCTTTTGCTCTTCGATATCTGCTTCGATAAGTGCTTTATGAGAAACAACAACGTTTTTGAATTCGTGGTTAATTTTAACTACTTTGAATTCCATTGTTTTATCAACATACACATCGTAATCGCGGATAGGCTTCACATCTATTTGAGAACCTGGTAAGAATGCTTCAATTCCGAAAACATCTACAATCATACCACCTTTAGTACGACATTTTACAACACCGTTAACAATTGTTCCTTCGTCGTGTGCTTTATTAACACGCTCCCAAGCTTTAATTGTTCTAGCTTTACGGTGAGATAAAATTAATTGACCTGTTGCGTCTTCACGAACATCAATTAAAACCTCTACTTTGTCACCAACTTTTAAATCTGGATTGTAACGAAATTCATTTAAAGAAATAACTCCTTCAGATTTTGCGTTAATGTCGATAATAGCATCACGTTCTGTAACAAATACAACTTCTCCTTCAACTACTTCATTATCTAAAGTGTCAACAAAATTGTCTGCTACTAGTTTTTCGAACTCTTCTAATTTACCATCATCAATTGGATCAATACCCTCTTGATAATTGTGCCAGTTAAAGTCATTTAAAAATGCTTCTGGATCTCTTTCTTTTAGAGAAAGTTCTTTTTTTGGTTCTTCTTTTACAGGTTGTTCTTGAGTTTCAACAGCTGTTTCAACTGCAACTACTTCCTGTACTTCTTCTTTTGTTTCTTTTTTAGCCATTTGCTAATAAAATATTTTCAGTTTAATTGTTTTTAATAAAACTAAAAATTGGGTTTTGTATTCTGTGTGTTTTAAGTAATAATGCGGTTCTACACAGAAGTTGTTTATATTTATTTATCTAATTTCCTTTTTACACTTAATTTGCCGCCAAAAGGAGTGCAAAATTACTGCTTATTTATTGATTTTCAAAACGTTTCTTAGAAGAATTATGTGGCTGGTCATTTCGATACGATACTCGTACCTCGTATTACTCAATAACCTTTGAACTAAGTACTCTGAGTGACTGACACAGGAAGTCGTATCGAAGAGCCCGAATAATAAAAACATTCCTCTCCCAACTGACAATTATCATACTGAAAAATCAAGGTAATCTTATCTTTGCTGTAAATTCAAAAATATGAAATTACCCTACGCAGAACCCTACAAAACAAAGATGGTTGAATACATTAAACCATCAACTGTTGAGCAACGAAAACAATGGATTAAAGAAGCTGATTACAACTTATTTAATCTTACTTCAGACAAAGTGTTTATTGACTTATTGACTGATTCTGGTACTGGCGCAATGAGCGATAATCAATGGGCAGAAATGATGCGCGGTGATGAAAGTTACGCTGGGTCTCAATCCTTTTTAAAGCTTCGTGAAACGGTAAAACAGATTACTGGTTTTGAGTATTTTTTACCAACCCATCAAGGTCGTGCTGCCGAAAATGTTTTATTTTCAGTTTTGGTAAAAGAAGGAAATATTGTTCCTGGTAACTCTCATTTTGATACGACCAAGGGTCATATAGAATTTAGAAAAGCAACTACTTGCGACTGTACGATTGATGAAGCATTTGACACTTCGGTTTTTCATCCTTTCAAAGGAAATCTAAATATTGAAAAGTTAGAAAATACTTTAAAATCTCATCCTAAAGAAAAAATTCCTTTTATAATTATTACGGTAACTTGTAATTCTGCTGGTGGACAACCAGTTTCTTTACAGAATATTAAGGAAGCATCTGAAGTTTGTAAAAAATACGATATCCCTCTTTATTTTGATGCTGCCCGTTTTGCAGAGAATGCTTATTTCATTAAAACTAGAGAAGAAAAATACAAGGATTGGACTATAAAGGAAATTGTAAAAGAAATGTTTTCGTATGGAGACGGAATGACCATGAGTGCCAAAAAAGATGGTTTGGTAAATATGGGAGGGTTTATTGCTTTAAATAGTGAAGAAATTTTTAAAAAAGCAACCGTATTTAATATTATGTATGAAGGCTTTATTACTTACGGAGGTCTAAACGGTAGAGATATGGGTGCTTTAGCAGTTGGATTGGATGAAGCAACCGAGTTTGATTACCTAGAAACCAGAGTAGAACAAGTGGCTTTTTTAGGGAAACAATTAGTAGATCACGGAGTTCCTGTACAACAACCTTTTGGGGGTCATGCTATTTTTTTAGATGCCAATAAATTTGTGCCTACTATTCCACGTGATGAATATAGAGCACAAGCTTTGGCGATTGAGTTGTATATAGTTGGAGGAATTAGAAGTGTAGAAATAGGAACTATTTTAGCAGATCGTGATCCATTTACACATAAAAATCGGTATCCAGAATTGGAATTGGTAAGATTGGCAATTCCACGTAGAACTTATTCCTTAAACCATATGCGATATATTGCTGCGGTTATTAAAAACATATTTGATTCTAGAGAGGAAGCAAAAAGAGGTTATACTATTGTTGATGAAGCACCAATAATGCGACATTTTACGGTAAAATTGGAGAAACTATAAAATTCGCAATCCATTAGTAGTTTTAAAGTTTGGTTGAAGAAGGTTTACTTCTTTTCCATCAACAGCTCCCAATACCAAACATTCGCTCATAAAGTTAGCGATTTGTTTTTTCGGAAAGCTAACAACTGCAATTATTTGTTTTCCTATTAAGTCTTCCTTATTATATAGGACAGTTATTTGTGCGGATGTTTTCCGAAGCCCTATTTCTGAACCAAAATCGATGGTTAATTTATAGGAAGGGTTTCTAGCTTCCGGAAAATCGTGGACTTTTGTGATAGTTCCGACTCTCATATCTACTTTTTCAAATTCACTCCAAGTTAAATCATTCATAGTTTAATTTTGAACTTTAAAGATAGTTTTATTTATAGAATTCCGTTTAAAATTGTAACTTTAAATCAAATTCCTCAACTAATAAATATTAGAAATAACAAATAAATAATACTTTATAAAAATGTCCTTAACTCCTTCCAATATGATGCCTTTGGGCACTCTTGCTCCCGATTTTAATTTACTTGATGTAGTAACCGAAGAAATGGTTTCACTAGCTGATATTAAAGGCGAAAAGGAACGGTAGTCATGTTTATTTGCAATCATTGTCCTTTTGTAAAACATGTAAACGACGAAATAGTTAGACTTTGTAATGATTATCACGTTACAGGATTTGGTTTTGTGGCTATTAATAGTAACGATGTAGAAAATTATCCTGATGATTCTCCTGAAAACATGAAAATCACTTCCGAAGAAAACAACTACCCGTTCCCCTACTTATTTGATGAATTGCAAGAAATTGCAAAAGCATATAACGCTGCTTGTACACCCGATTTTTATGTGTTTGATTCTGAAATGAAATTGGTATATCGTGGGCAGTTAGATAATGCTCGTCCAGGAAATATGATTCAAGTAAACGGAAGAGATTTACGAGAAGCATTAGACAATATTCTAAGTAATAGTCCACAACGAAAAGACCAAAAACCGAGTATTGGTTGTGGTATTAAGTGGAAAAACTAAATTAATTACCTTTGAAAAAAAAAAAAAAAAAAAAATGAAAATAAAATTATTCCTTTTAGTCCTAGCAGTTACATTAACTGTAAATTCTTTAATTGCGCAACACACTTTTTCTATAGTAGCGGTTGATCCGGTAACAGGAGAAATTGGTAGTGCTGGTGCCACTTGTATTGCTGCAGAGGATGG
>JAJRQR010000161.1 GCA_024280145.1 Bacteroidota bacterium | reverse complement strand
AAAAAACTATCTGTAGAAAACGCTAATTTTCCATTCATTTCTATAAATGCACCATCGTGTCTTTCGTCTAAAATATCATTGCTCAACAAATCGAAAACCCCTGTATCTAGCAGCTTATTTGTTAAAACTCCACCAGACCCGTGACCTAAAGTGATGACATCAAAATCCAATTTTGGCATTGGACATTGCAATTGCATTTTTATTGGTTTTTTACTGCTCATTTTTGTTTTTGTATTGTATGTTTTCCCATTTACGTTTTCGGTAAATACTTCTTCTACTTTTGTATAAATCTTCTATATCTTCATTATTTCCATTCTGAATTTTATAAACAAAATTGTAACGTTTCTCATTATAATTCATATCATTATCGTAAAAATTACCCTTCATTTTCGCTAACTCTTCGTTTCTATAATCTTCCAAAGGTTTGTTCATTTCATCTTTTCTTCTTTGAAATTGCTTCGCCTTTAAAAGTTTATCAAAATAGGATAAATTGATGATATTATTGGCTTGTTTTTTTACAAAATTTACAAACTCTTGATTCGTTTCTCCAGAAAAATCATCTATCAAACCAATATCTTTTGCTACTGAAACTCCCCAAGGCAAACACTCTTCTGTAAACTTGATGGCTTTTTCTATACCAATTCGTTTGGGTAGGAGGTAGGTCCAATATTCCGAACCATATAAGCCCATATTTTTGGTGTGTGGATTTAAAACAATACCATTTCTTGAGATTACTTTATCTCCAGAAAGAGCCAATGAAACACCACCTGCACCAGCATTTCCTTGCAATGCACAAATGATGTAATGGTCAGTTGAATTGATGATTTCAAGAATTAAGTCGTCAATAGCATTGATGTTTTTCCAAGATTCATCTGCTGGATTTTCAGCATTTTCTATAACGTTTAAATGAATTCCGTTAGACCACACATCTTTTCCTCCCATTAAAACAAGAAGTTTACAGTGTTTTTTCGCTTCAATAATAGCATTTTTCAAGCATAGGCATTGCGAAGTACTCATTGCTCCATTGTAAAAATTTAAATGTAAGTAGCCAATTTCGTTTTCTTTTTCAAAAGAGATTTCTTGCCAAGTTTGATGATTTATTTCTTCAAAAGGAGAAATTTCAGAAATAGGAATGTCGTTTACTAAACTTCCTAAAGCAATAGTTACAGGTAATTTTATTTGTCCATTTTCAATGCTTTTTACGTGTGTAATCCAAACTGAATTTTCTTTGGTTGCAATACATATTCCGTTGTTTCTTTTTGCAATAATTTCTCCCGAGTTTCCTTTTAGTTTTTCTTCTAAATGTGCTCCATAACAATAATAACTTTCATTAAAAAGTGTGATTTTTACACCTGGAGAACTATCTGCTGCATTAATTTTTCGGATGATAGATTCTGTTTCATCTTCCCAAGAAAACTGAAAATCGTTTTGTGTAGTTTTATTATTCCATTTTCCTTTAACAGCAGGATTAGAATAGTCTAATTCTTCAGGTTTAAAGTCAGAATTTTGAAAACTTTCTATGGCTTGTAGAATACCTTTTGCTGCTTCTTGTGTTACTTCATTTCTATATATTTCACCTTTTGAATCATTTCGCATTTCAAATTCATTAGTTGCCCATATAGCACCAGCGTCCATTTTTTCAACGGCTTGAAGTATAGTAACTCCCCAAGTTTTTTGATTCTGTAAAATAGCCCAATCTAAAGACGAAGCACCACGATCGCCTTTAATTCCTGGATGAACTATGAGGCAAGTAAAATTATTATAAATTTCTGATGGAATTTTAGAAGTTAAAAACGGGCAAATAATAAGGTCTGGTTTGTAATTATCAACTGCTTCCATCATTGCTTCAGAAGTAGTAGCAATATGCACTTTTACTTCGTGATTGAGGCGGTCTAACTCAATCCATAAGCGTTGCGCCATTCCGTTAAAGGTAGTTGTTATAAATTGAATTTTCATTTTTTACGCTTCTACCAAACCAGAATAATGAAAATAGGCAGCGCAAGCACCTTCACTACTTACCATTGGCGCTCCTAATGGATTTGTAGGCTTACATTTTTTACCAAACTCAGGACATTCAAAAGGTTTTTTAATTCCTTTCATTATTTCGCCAGCGATACAATCTTGATTTTCTTCAGCTTCAATAATATCTATCTTGAATTTTTTTGTTGCATCAAAATCTGCATATTTTTCCTTTACTTGATAGCCACTCATTGGTATAACTTCCATTCCGCGCCAAAGTCTGTCAGTAACTTCAAAGACTTCAAAAATTACTTTTTGTGCTTCAAGATTTCCTTCTTCACGAACAATACGAGCATATTGATTCTCAACTTCTGCTTTTTTCTGTTCTAATTGTCGAACAACCATTAAAATTCCTTGTAACACATCTAAAGGTTCAAAACCTGTTACTACAATGGGTACTTTGTATTTTTCTACTAAAGGATAATATTCAAAATTACCCATAATCGTGCATACGTGTCCTGCTGCTAAAAATCCATCGATATGACTATCAGGGTCTTCCATAACACATTCAATTGCAGGAGGAACTAAAACGTGAGACGCCAAAATAGAATAGTTTTTCAAACCTTTTCTATGTGCGTGTAACACCGAAAGTGCATTGGCCGGAGCCGTAGTTTCAAAGCCTACGGCAAAAAACACCACTTCTTTATCCGGATTGTTTTCTGCAATAGTTACGGCTTCTAAAGGAGAATATAGTATTCGAAGATCACCTCCTTCGGCTTTTGCTTCTAACAAACTTTTTTCAGAACCTGGTACACGAAGCATATCTCCGAAGGAACATAAAATCACATTTTCGTCTAAGGCAAGATGTACTGCTTTATCTATTAAGTGTAAAGGTGTAACACAAACAGGACAACCTGGACCGTGAATCATAGTTACCTCTTTAGGAAGCATATCTATAATTCCGTTTTTAACCAAACTATGTGTTTGTCCGCCACAAACCTCCATAATTCTCCAATCTTGAGTTACGGTTTTCTTTATTTCTGCGAGATATTCTTTTGCTAATTCAGGATCTCGATATTCGTTCATATACTTCATAATAGTATCCTTTTTGCAAAATTAATTATCTTTTTTT
>JAJRQR010000160.1 GCA_024280145.1 Bacteroidota bacterium | reverse complement strand
GAAAAAGCTGCTTCAATGAGCAAAAGCGAATTAACAGCACCCCGTTTTTTATTGAAAGCAGGAATTACTGCTTTAGGTTTAGGAAAAACAGACGTAGCTTTAAAACATTTTAAAGCAATTACAGTTGACTATCCAAAATCACCAGAAGCTACCAAAGCTATTTTATACGAAGGTAAAGCGGAAGCAGTGAAGTAAGAAAAAGTACTTAAAGTGTGCTAAAATTAAAAGTGCACTATAAGTTTAAGAGATAGGCTTTAATTTTTAATCTATAATTCTGGTAAGCAAAGTTATTTTTTTATTGAAACTAACTTTAAGTATTTTAGACACTTATAACTTTAGTCACTTATTAAATGGCAACAGAAAATAACAACTTATCAGTTTACGATAAAGCAACCATCCCAAACGCGAAAGATTTTCGGTTTGGGATTGTTGTTTCTGAATGGAATCCTAAAATTACCGAAGGGATGTTTCAAGGTGCTTTCGATGCGATTTTAGATTGTGGAGGTATTAAGGAAAACATTGTTCGTTGGAATGTTCCAGGAAGCTTCGAGTTGGTATATGGTTGTAAAAAAATGCAAGAAAGTTACGATATGCTGGATGCTATTATTGCAATAGGTTCTGTAATACAAGGAGAAACCAAACATTTTGATTTTGTTTGTGAAGCAACTTCACAAGGAATTAAAGATTTGAATGTACAAAATGATATTCCGGTAATATTTTGTGTGTTGACCGATAATAACCTTCAACAAGCTATTGATCGTAGTGGAGGTAAACATGGAAATAAAGGTACGGAAGCTGCTATTGCGGCTGTAAAAATGGCTCAGTTACGTAAGGAGGCTAAGTTTTAAGTTTATGCTTTCTCCAGTTTTTCAAGGATGTTCTCAGTTCTTTGTTTTTAAAAGTTAATCTTCATTCAGCTTTTTAAACTGAATTGATAAGTCTATTAGTTTGTCTAATAATAGAAAATTATTTTTTTCCTCAAGTAATTCTCTTTTGATTTTTCCTCTGCAAAAATCTATAAATAAATGAACGTTTTCTTCCTGAATTTTTAAAACATCTGTAAGTTTTTCGTTAGTAGTATCGTTTTCTAATAAAAGTAACTTTAAATTAGAATATGACATATAATTTGGCTCAATTGAAGTCTTTTTTTTATCTTTCTTTTTGCTAACAAGCTTGTTTATTCGTTTAAAAATTTTTACAAAATCAACATTCCCGTTTGAGGGCTGCTCATAAGCCTGCATATTGTGATCAACATCGTACACTATTTGTTTGTGAAAATTGGAGCTAAATTGTTCTTCATCAAAATAATTGTTGCTTATAATTATTTCATCAAGATTATTTATCTTTTGTTCTAATTGAATGGAAATCTCTTTACCAAAATAGTCATTGGTAACTAAGACTTTTTTATCAATATAAAATGCCGAAGAAAATAGTAAAGTATCATTTTCAATGGCTTCAATTGTAAATAAACCATTATCATCAGAAAAAGTTTCGGAATTCTGAGTAGTATTAGTAATACTTACATATTGAAGTGCAATTTCATTTTCGAAAATTCTTCCAGAAATATTTTGAGCAAATATTGAGGTTGATGTTAAAAACACAAAAATCAATCTCATAGTTTTTTATTCCGATTATTCATTTATATTTCGTTTGTAAAATGAATCCCAAAAGGTTTTGTCATATTCTACACGGTTTAATACTGTTAGTTCCATTTCACGAAATTCGTATTCTATTTCTTCCACTTCAGTTATATTAAAGTCGTATAAATATGAATTTCTATCATATACAATTCGTTCTATTTTGTTATCCTTAGTTAATCTTTCATTAATAAATCTATTAAAATAGTTGGTTGCATAATATTTACCGTCATCTAAAATATCTGAATAATAGCAAATATTTTCTTCCTTTATAATTGTTTTATCAATGTTTTTATAGCTCTCACTTTTTATAAAATATTCTTTTATGTCTTCTTTTAAAAGGTTGGTCTCCCAATTTTCAACCACTTTTGTGATGGCAAAACTTTCTTTATCAATATATACTCTGCCTGAATATTTAGTAGGATAGTTTTTGTTTGTGTAATTCCATTTATTTCTTTCTGTTTGAAAGGATATTATAAATTGTCCCTCATCAATGGGATCATCTGATTTCACAAAATTTAGTTTGAATTTTTTATATTTTCTTTTGTGTAAAATACTAGCATAGCGAATAGCATTTTGCCTAAAAGAAAAAAATTGTGAAGAATATAGATATCGTTCAGGATAACGATTTATATTCCATTTAATTTCTTCCACTTTTTGAGTAATAACAAATGGAGATAAATAACCACGGTCATAATCTTTGGTTATTAATTCCAAATTTAAGTTAATAGTATCATTTTTATTTATGATTACTTTACCGTATCTTTTAAAATTGAAAGGCTCTATAGGATGATTTACTTTCTTCTTTGAAATTGCCTTTTTTAAAACAGTCATAGGAGATAAATATCCTTTAATGATAACTTCTGGTAATTCTTCAAATTTGGGCTTCAAATAGATTTTATCCTTTAATAAATCTAATGAAATTGTAGCGGTTTCATATCCTAAAGATGATATCTCTATAAATGTTGTTTTTATAGATTCTCTCTTTACGGATAATTTGAAATTCCCATTTTCATCTGCAACTCGGTATATTCCTCCCTTTATTAGGATTAGGGTCGCAAACGGTATTGATTCATTGCTTTCTTTGTCAAATAGCTGACCTTTAAGAATAACATTCTGTCCTATTTCATTTTTATCTATTACTTTTAACTCTTGTGATTGTAACAAGTTTACAAAAAGTAGGGAACAAAAAATGATTAAATTTTTCATATAAAATGGAATTGAACTACAATAATAAGAATCTCTTTTAAGTAAAAAAGTTTGTTGTCTTTTCTTAACAGAAGTTTATAATGAAGAACGATTCTTAAGGCTGACTTGTTAAATTATTGCCAACAAATGTATCTCTACAATTAAACACACACACACAAATTATATATTAAAAATAGTTGACTAGTCTAGATGGATTTAAATCTCCAAAAATCGTTATTGGG